>NZ_JBNTJU010000028.1:0-30867 GCF_051195015.1 Halococcus sp. AFM35 | reverse complement strand
TGTGGGTTGTGGAGTGTTGCGCGCTCCTCCACGCCGTGAACGGCGTGGTATCCGCGCTGGGGGAGCTACGTTATGAGCGAGAGCGAAGCGCGGGACCAACCCATGGAATCGGGCGAGGCGGAAACCGAAGCGGAAGCAACTGCCGAGGCCTCCGAACTCGCCGCGCAGGTTGACGTCCTTCAGGAGGAAAACCAGCGCCTCCGCGAAGAGTACGCACGCGCGCGTCGCACACAGTACCGTCGGACGGCGCTCGCGTTGGCCGCCGTCGGCGTGCTCGCGACACTCGGTGGGGTAGCCCTTCCCGACTCCCGTACCGTGCTCCTCGCGCTCGGCGGCACCGGCCTGTTCGCGGCCGCACTGACCCGCTATCTCACCCCGGAGCAGTTCATCTCCGCATCGGTGGGCGAGGGGATCTACGGCTCGCTCGCGGCAACCGAAGCGGCGCTTGTGACGGAACTCGGACTCCAAGACGAGCGACTGTATCTTCCCGGACCGGAGACCCCGAACGGCGTCTCGATACGACTGTTCGTCCCCCAGCAGTCCGAGTACAAGCGGCCGGACCCGTCAGCGCTTGACACGGTGTTCGTCCTTACTGACAACGAGGCCGAGCGCGGCGTCGCCCTCCATCCGAGTGGCGGTCCACTGTTCGACGAGTTCCGTCGGACGCTATCGGGCACGCTCGCGGACGAGCCGGGCACGCTCGCCACACAGCTCGCTGACGGACTCGTCGAGCAGTTCGAGTTGGCACGGAGCGCAACTCCGGAGCGTACCGACGACGAGCAGGTCACGTTCGCCATCAGCGGGAGTG
Organism: Halococcus sp. AFM35; assembly: GCF_051195015.1. Lineage (NCBI taxonomy): Archaea > Methanobacteriati > Methanobacteriota > Halobacteria > Halobacteriales > Halococcaceae > Halococcus > Halococcus sp. AFM35. Next base: position 30,059 of record NZ_JBNTJU010000028.1, on the reverse strand, counting down.
CCTACGGTGCGATCGACCGGATCGACCATCCCGTCGCGTCGTTTCTTGGCGTCGGAATCGCAGCCGGATTGGAGCGGGCAGTCACCGTCGAGACCAGAGCAGCCGACGGTGATCGTGCAGACTTCCTCGTGACGTGTTCGTGGGCGAATTCAGCCTAACTTTGGTAGCGGAAAAATTTCACCGCTGGTTGGTCTTCGACAGCATTGGTGAAATCGTACTCGGTGGTGATAGAGAGCGCGAGTGCATACCTCCACCTTCAGGTGGAGGTCGAACGGTAGGCCCGTATCGGCTGTCTCCGCAAGAGTTAACCACTCTCCGGGCCAATGAAGATTGCTACGGAAGCGGTGAGACGCCGGCCCCGAACCACAAGGGGCGGCGAACCATCGGTGGTTCGCACGGCAATGACATGGCTTCCGACGGGGCCTCATTGGCCGGGCCACAGCCCTATACAGGGGATTCAAACGAGAGTTCCTCCGGTATGCTGCCGGTTCCCCTTGAGTGCGGGTTGGAACCGAACGGGTCCGTTTCGACGGACACGGAATCCCATGCGTGGATTCCTCGTCCTTCAGGGCGTGGAGGAGGTCAATTGGTGCCGACACAGTAGATGAGACTGATCACGTTTGCTGCTGTGGACTCCCACAGAGCATAACACCGGGCCTGTCGTAGCAGTCCGGCAAGTGCATGAGTGACGGGCAGGGGCCCACCCTGACGGAGGCGATTGTGAGGGAATTGGCCAGAGCTAAATCGTACAATCGTGGACAGTCATACTACGACCAAGGAGCAGTCAGCGACGTGGTTCAGCGCGGTAAGACACTTCGAGCCGATGTTGAGGGGAGTCAATACCAGCCCTATACGGTAACCATCGAGTTCGACGACGCTGGCGTCACTCGGACCGACTGTTCCTGTCCGTACGACCACGGTGGGATCTGCAAGCATCGCGTTGCTGTGCTGTTGACATACATTCGTGATTCTAGTCAGGTAAGCAAACGGCAGCCGTTCTCGGAGCTGATTGCTGACGCGAACCCGGAGACACTGCAGAATCTGCTCATCGAACTTGTCAACAGTCGTCCGGAGATGGCTGACTGGGTCGAAACCCGTCTCACCACCGCTGACGACGAGACAGACACCAACTCATCGGTGTCAGTGAGTCTGGACTCGATCCGTCGGCAGGCAAATCACGCACTTCCAAAACCGGGACAGCGAGGGCACAACGATGCCTACGCTGAGGCAGAGCGCATGGCCGAGGAACTGGACGAACTGATTGAGCAGGCACGGATGGCTCTCGACGCTAAAGACGGCGAAACTGCACTTGAGGTTCTTGCAGCAATCACCGATGAACTCGCGGATAACAGGTGGGCTGGCCTCCTTCCGCACGATATTCCCAGCGTGTACGGAGTTTTCGGTGATCTCAACCAGACGTTCATCGAAGCCGTTCTCACAGCCGAATTGACCGAGCGTGAACGCGATGAGTGGGAGGATCATCTTGCCGAATGGGACGACCAATTCATCCATTTCATGGGTGAATCAACGTTTATGGCCGCGGCAGACGCGGCGGTCGAAGGGTGGGACGACGAACGGGTCCAGCAGGCGATGGCAGGTAATCTCAGCAGAGGGGAGTTTTGGAAAGATGAGGAGCCCTGGTATGCCGAGGACATCGTCACTGTTCGGCTCACTATTCTCGAACGAGAAGATCGCATTGAGGAGTATCTCAACCTCGCTGAGGCGGCCGAGCAGCCCCAAGCGTACGCAAAGATGCTGGTACAGGAAGAACGTATTGAGGAGGCTGTCGACTACGCCATCGAGCGGTTATCGACGCCGGGCAGGGTGCTTGAAGTGGCTAAAACGCTGCGTGCGCACGAGCAGACACAGGCAGCCTTGCAGGTCGGCCAACACGGCCTGACACTTGAGGGCCTCCGGAAAGACACACTCGCAGAGTGGCTTCGCGACCGGGCAGCCAGTGCTGGCGATAGTGACCTCGCACTGAACGCAGCCGTCACTGCATTCGAAGCGAGTCCATCGTTACGAGCCTACAAGGCAGTCGAAGAGATCGCTGACAACGATTGGGAGAGCGTTCAGCCCGATCTTCTCGAATTCCTCCGTACACAGAATCCACGTGGCAACACTGCTGCTCGGTCTGTGGAGGTATTCCTCCATGAAGAACAGTACGATGAGGCCATCGAACTCGCGGATAGCACTCGCCAGACCAGCGTGACCGAACCGGTTGTTGAGGCTGTCATCGAGGAACGTCCACAGTGGGTGATTAGCACCTGCAAATCGCAGGCCGAACCGATAATCGAAGCCGGTCAGCACGACAGCTACAAGATGGCTGTGCGCTGGCTCAGACGAGCAGGAGAGGCGGCGCAAGCAGATGGCGACCTCGGTGAATGGCGTGAGTATGTCGAAACGATGCGGGACGACCACTATTCGAAGTACAAGTTGCGCCCGATGCTGGATGACCTGTTAGAGGAGTTTTGAAGGACGAGGGTGCCGGTGATCGGAAATACCCAGACCGAATACGCGACAGAACTTGCTTCGCTGATTGACCTGTTGCTGCCGTCAATGATTTCCTCACCTACGCTGAATATCCCTACCTCTACTACTTCGATCCGTAACGGGAAGTGATCACCGTTAGGACTGCAAATCCTCGACTTTCGATGCGATTTCGCTCTCGGTTGGTTCTTCGGTAAACTCCGTCATGGTGTCATCCCATCCGAATGCATATCTTCGGTAGGATACATCGCCATGGATCCAGCATTCGATATCGGCGTCCGTCGCGTCGTATTCGTCCTTGCTCGCATTTTTCCCTTCGTTCAGCACGTCCAGCAGATATTCTTCGATCCTGAGGGCATCCGACATCCGCAAGAGATGGTCGCCAGCGACGTATTCCAGAACCTCAGCCGGGGTCCCATATCCTTCACCCACGAGATAGAACTCACCGTAATATTCGTGGGATTCGATCTGAACGAGGAGAGCGTACGTTTCACCCATATCTTGTCTTCCCAGAACAGACCCATCAGGGTGCCCATTTCTCCATCTCTCGGAATAACGAACATTTCTCAGTCAGGTAAGAGACGAATACCGGCTATGCCTGTTTCAGAGCAGACACTGCGCAGGTCACAGCGTTTTCAAGAGCTGTTGAACGTATGAATTGCTCTCCCAGCTCCGATGCTTGCCCATGACCGAGAGCAACTGTTGTGTTTCTGCCGTAGTCATGTGCCCATTGCGTGCGTAATCACAGACCAGACGTGGGGCGGGAACGATTCGCGGTCCAGTGAGCGCCGCATGAGTGCGAAGTTCGTGCCCGCGAACTCGTCAGTCAGGAACCCATCAACATCGCGCGCGTTCGCGAGAACGATTCCAGCAGTTTCGTCTTCATCAAGCCCGGATGCGGGAAGCGAATTCGGGGTATCTGACCGCTGAAGCGGGTCTTCAACGTGGTAATGACCGCTTGCCGCAAGAATGTTTGCCGCCGCAGCGGCGTGGATGTCGGTGTACTGTGCGGTGGTTCGCAATTCAGTCTCCACCTGTGCTGGCATGTAGACGGTACACGACGTGAGGAGGAACTGTAACGGGTCGGGATTGGTTGCCATATCGTAGGTCGCGTCAGCTGCCGGAACGGCTAGACTAGTGAGTGCGCTCATATTGGCGACAGTGGTCTGCATTGTGGAGGGGCTTGGAGTGGGCAGCGCGCTTATTCTTCCGTGCCGGTGTCAGAATCGGCTGGATTGACGGTTCGTCGCTCACCATCGTAGATATCGGTATCGTTCGGGGCAGAAAGATCGAGTGGTTTACTGTCGAGAGCGCGCTTCAATAGGCGGAATCGCTGTGCGGCGTCGGCCCCGACGAGCTGCTTGACTGTCTCGAAATCCAGCCGGTCTTCGTAGAATTCGTTAGCGACGATTGCCTGAAACGAGTCGTCACTGGCCGTCTCGGTAACGTACCCGCGGAGCGCCTCGTTGAGGACGTCCGTCCGATCCTTGTGGAAGATGGTTGCGATAGCGTCGACCCGTTCGCTGAGGTGCTCCGGCGAGTGAAAGTGGACACGTTGGGTATCTCGATCAAGGGTTCATCGATCTATGTGCATGTTCTGCACATAGATTTATAATATTATTTTTGACATGAATATATATCCAGATTTCAGATAGATAGCAAAGCGATGAAAATGGAGATGGGGAGGCGAAAACTTGTACGATATGTTTAATCTCCAGCGAGCGGCGGACGAATACGGTGCTGACTTCGCCAACGAACAACAACCGTGACGTTAATACTCGATTCAGGCCAATAGTGTGATAGATGGTCGAGTATAGTAGTCTCGTGGTCGAAGAAATTACGGCCACACTCGACAGAGCGGGGTTCGAAAATCTGTCTCTTGACTCATTCCACGTCGACGTGACTGACTCGTACCAACGCAAACTCGGCGAGTGTCGTCCTGTTCAGCAGGCTGACGGTGACTCCGACACGAGCCAGTACCACATCCGCGTCGCTCGTCGATTGTTCGACGATTCCAGTGATACTCACTGGCAAGATACGGTTCGCCACGAAGTTGCACATGCACACGTCTTCTCGACGTTCGGGCAGGACGTGCAGCCACATGGCGATGAGTGGAAGCAAGCAGCTCGACGGGCAGGAGCAAATCCGAAGGCACGCTACGAAGCCAGCGACGACCTCGTGGATGCGAACTACGTTCTCACGTGTCCGGATGGCTGCTACGAGTACGGATATCTCCAGCGGTCCGAGCGAATCAAATATCCCTGGAAGTATGCCTGCAACGAGTGTGAGACCCGTCTCATCAGCTACGACGCTGGTGATTGTCCAACCGATCTCGAACCCGGTACCTGCTACGTGGCGAGCATCCCGTGGGAAACGAGTAGCGACCAGATGAGTTCAGACGCGTCACAGACACGGTTCTATCTGTTGGCCTGCCCGAACGGATGCACCAGATGGTCCTATCAGAGGCGTGCAAAGAGAATCAAGAACCCTTGGCTGTACATCTGCCCCGAATGCGATACGACACTCGTCAGTTGTGATGGAGGAGACGTACCAACCAGATTCGAGCCAGGAACCTGTAACGTCGAGAGCATTCCCTGGACCAAACCACAATTCATCCATGCTTGTTCCAACGGTTGTTTCAGTGCTGGCTATGGACAACCCTGCAAAGAGACCCACCATCCTGACCAATACTGGTGTGAAGACTGCGATACCCCGACAGTTTCGTATCCTGTCAATCAGCGCCCAAGCGACCTCACGCCGGGCACCAACTACATCGATTGACATCTTTCTGCTCTATTGAAAATGCGGTACTGCGGCGGGATTCGTGGATTGTGAGCTGAGACGTCACGCAGTTGAGTCGGAAAGAACCGTGAGTATCCTGTCTGATCTGGCAGTGATCGACGCGATCAATTCGGTTGGATATATTCCAGACAATGGGAGTGTGGATTGTATTGAGTGACAACTGGCCAAATCATCAAATCGCTACGCTGTCAGCCATTTTCAATAGAGCACATCTTTCCACGACTGAGGACGCGGACTTCCGTTCACTGTCTGTCAAAAAATTCGCCGCCATCGGGGGTTGGCGCGGGAGTCGTGGCGTCGCTACCCGGCGGCTCGACGCCGTTTTCGATGTCCGCCAGCACGTCCGTGGCCGAGATGTCGCCGAGCGACGCGTCGGTGCTCAACACCAGCCGGTGGGCGAGCACCGGTTCGAGTAGCGCTTTCACGTCGTCCGGAATGACGTACTCGCGGCCGTGGATGGCCGCACGGGCTTTCGCCGCATCGAGGAACGCAAGCGTGGCCCGCGGCGACGCACCGTACTCGACATTGGGACTGTTACGCGTCGCGGCCACGATATCGAGCACGTATTCTTTGACCGTGTCATCAACGTATACCTCGGTGACCGCAGCGCGCGCCTCAAGCAACTCGTCGGCGGTGGCGACCTGTTCGATGTCCCCGGGGCCGAGGTCGGGTTCGTCGTCGAAGCGATCGAGAAGCCGCCGTCCCTCCTCGCGGTCCGGTAGGTCGGCCGTGAGCTTGAGTTGAAAGCGGTCACGCTGGGCTTCCGGGAGTTCGAAGGTGCCTTCCATCTCGATGGGATTCTGTGTCGCGACGAGCAGAAACGGCTCGGGCAGCGCGAGAGTTTCGCCGCCGATCGTGACCTGTCGCTCCTGCATCGCCTCCAGCAGCGCGCTCTGGGTCTTTGCCGTCGCGCGGTTGATCTCGTCGGCGATCACGAGGTTTGCGAACACCGGTCCACGCTGGAGTTCGAACTCTCCGGTCGGCTCTCGGTAGACATGCGTCCCGGTGATGTCGGCCGGCAGCACGTCGGGCGTCATCTGCACTCGGGTGTGATCAAGCCCACTCGCCCGGGCGAACAGCCGTGCGAGTGTCGTCTTTGCAACGCCCGGAACGCCTTCGAGCAACACGTGCCCCCGAGTCAGCGCCGCGATCGTGAGCCCCTCGATCAGATCCTCCTTACCGATAAGCACCGCGTCGATCTCCGCGCTCAGTGTCTCGTAGAGCTCCTCGGGAGCATTGGCATCCTCCACACGACTAAAGTCGTGGGATTCCCCGCGCTCGGGGTCGGGGTCGGTCACGCCGACCACCCCGACGGAGGCAACTTCCGGACGCCGCGAAGCGGCGTCCGTACCGGGTTCGTATGCTCGGCTTCGGGGCGATGGGCGCATGGTGACGCCAACCCTTCCGGGTTCCCCCGCTCGCCGCACACGGGCCGTGCCATCGGCCTTGCTCCCCGCCCTGCCGCGTCGATGGCGGGGAGGCCCAATCGGGCAGGGATGCTGTAGTTGATGATGGGGAAGCCCAAACCAGCCCCAGTTTTCCCGTTTGAGTCTATCCATCGGCACGACCCCGGAGAGCCTAATTCTTGCGGTCTTGGCGATTGCGGCAGTCCTCGATACGGCCTATCGCTCGGACCCACGGCCGAAGCCGTGGGCTTCCGCTTACTCAGTGTCATTGTCAGTCACTCTTCCCGACGGGCCATAATCCCTTGTATGACGCGTTCGGTCCGTTCATCGTCCCAGTCGGGATGGCGCTCGCGAACGAACGCCGCCAGCCCTTCCGGTCGCGACGCCAGCGACGACTCCTCGGCGGGGCTGACGCGGTCGATAAGCCGCCCGACAATGACCGGACGGCGTGCAAAGAGGCCGATAGCGCCGATGCCGAGCGCCCCGATAACGATCTGGAGGAGCGGTGTGTCCCTGACGATCAACAATGCGACCGACAGCGGTGGCAGCCTGCCCGCATGCGAGTAATCGAGCAGGACCCGTTCGTGGGCGCCGAATATTGAGCGAACGAACGCCAGATTGCCCGAGCGATCGAGCATTGCGTTGATGAACAGGCTCGGGTCGCCGACGACGAGCACGCGGCCCTCACCGACCGACTCGGCCGTCGCGACCGGCTTCGTTCCAATCTCTTCGCCGTTGTCGAGTTCGCCGTCACGGTCGCTGTCAACGTACGCCACCTCGGAGCTGCTCGCGAGCACCGTCGCACCATTCGGATCGACGGGCGAGCCGTGATTGAGAGTCAAGCTATCGATACCAGCCATCAGCGACGCGTTCGAGATGTTGCGCGCGATCGGCAGTGCCGTCGACTGGTAACTGTACTGTTCGTCGCGCAGTAGCTGGCCGGTCACGCGCGCCTGTGCGCCGACCGCGTTGAGGAGTGCGTTCGCGTGCTGGCCGACGTCCTCGGCCACCAGTAATGTACCCCCGTTGCGGACGAACGAGCGGAGGCGGTCGGTCTCGCGCGGTCCGTAGCCGCTTTCAGGCGAGAGGACGACCGCGACCGTTTCGTTCGGCGATGCACTGGCGTACTGAGTCGTGTTTCGGACGATCTCGCTTTCGGCACCGGCCGCTTGCGCTTGCTCGCGAAGCTCGGAGGCGCCGTCCCACGCATCGTTGTACGAGCCGAACGCCGCGCTCGACGTGCTCGCCGCGATCACGAGCCCGACGACTGTGACGACGGTAAGCGCTACGAGCACGAGCTGTGGATAGCCGATGTCGAAACGCTCTCGTAGGCCCATTAGAGCACCCCTTCCGGTAAGATCGCGAGCACACGACGGACGACGACATAGGCGAAGCCGGCCAGCCCGATGAGGATAATCCATCGCAGCCGCGAGCGCCACTCCGGCGTCACCGAGAACGGGGCGGTGAGTTCGACGACGACCAAGAAGCCGATGAGTGAGATGACGAAAAACAGTTCCAGCGAGAGCGCCCCAAGTAGCGTCAATCCGACGACGGCGGCGAGCATCCAGGCCGTCTGCGCGTAGATGAACCGTTGCCGTCGACGGGTCGCCATACAGTCTCGATGGACGCCCGCTATTAAAAACGCGCAGATATCTCTTGGGTCGCTGCGGCAGTCTGTCTGCCACTTTCGTGGTCTTACCCTAATTTCAGGCGCTAAGGCCCCTCCCTCAAGGAGCGAGCCGTCAGGCGAGCGGTAGGGTGGGGAGGAAGTCACTGGGGTGTGCTTGCCGAGCGGTTGCGTTGGCTCCCGCTTGCAAGCACGGCATCGAGCCGGTCGCGCGGGCCAACCTCGAACGCGGAGACGCGTTTGAGCCGGGCGAGATCACGCCGGAATGACTCAAACTGTCGGTATCGCTCGTAGGCTTCCTCAAGATCGGCGAGTCCGCCCGGCTCGAACAGCGCCGTCGGTGTGAGGAAGACGAGCACGCGACCCTCGCCGCGACGGGCGAGCCTGACCGTCTCGCGGAGCTCGGCGCGGTGGCTATCGTCGGTAAAGATCACCGTCCAGATCGTCCCGGATAGCCCGGCGAGACCGATGCGTGCGGTCTCGAACAGTGGATCACCCTCGATGCGCTCGACATACGTCGCCGTCGATTCGAGATACGCGCCGAGCGTTCGCTCGAATGCACTCCGGTCCGTAAGCCCGCGAGCGGTGTGGCGCAGTGTGACTGGCTCGTCGCCTTCGGTCGCAGTCGTATCCCCGGCGGTCGGGTCGAGGGCACGCAGCCGGCGTCTGACGTCACTGTAGCGCCCGGCTGTTGGAGGGCGGCGATCGGTAATGCCGTCGTCGCCGACGGCGTAGTAGCCAAGCGGGTCGTCGAACCCGTCGACGCTGTCGACGAACGTCAACGCGACTTCCCTGGCGTAGTCGAGTTTCGTCTCGCCGGGCGGCCCGTCGCTCATAGTTGCACGATGGTCGACGAGCAGCGCCGTCGTCCGGTTGGTCTCGATCTCGTACTCGCGGACGTACGGTTCATTCAGCCGTGCAGTCGCGTTCCAGTCAATGCGGTCGGCCGTATCACCGGGGACGTACTCGCGGAGTTCGCCCGGATCGAGCCCGGCATCCCGGCGACTGCTTTGGCGCCGCCCGTATGCTGCCATGAGCTGTTCGCCACCCTCGCCAACGTGGATGTTCCGCGGCCCCTGCGGCTCAACGACAATCGATGGCGTCGGTCCGCGCGACAACTGTTCGATGAACAGTCCGTCGGCATCGCCAAGCGTGAGCGTCGGCTGGGGCAGCTCGTAGGAGCCCGCGACCGCCCACTGGGCCGTCACAACGGTATTGGCGTGTTCGTCGCCGGGCGCGAGATCGAGCGTACGCTCGTCGGCGTCCGTACCGGTCGCGCTGACCGGCAGTCCGACCTCGATCTCGATTGCCAGTGGGGCGGGACTGGCAAACGACACCGCGAGCGTGACCGGCGTCTCGTTGCCCGCGACAACCCGGTCTTGGGCGGGAAACTGCTCGATAGTCATCGCGTTGGTCGTTTCCGATAGCGCCCGGACGAACAGATACTGACGTCCGAGCAGCCACGCGCCGAGGCTCGCCGCACCCACCAGCAGCAGCGGGCGAGCGAACGCGATCGCAAGGACAGCGAGTAGAAGGCCCATCCCAGCGACCGCCCAGTAGCGGCGCGTGACTTGCATGACACGAGGACGAACGGCCATGCAGTTGAACTTACCTAAATATAGGCGCTAATGCCCCTTCCTCAACGACCGCGGAAGTTCCGACTGGTGTCGGAACGGAAGCGCGAGTAGGGAGGGGACACAGCGCCGTCATCCTTGTTCTTCCGTCTGTTCCCCCATTGCCGTCGTGCATCGTCCCGACGAGCCGGATACGACGGTCGCGGAAACTCATCCTCTGTTGGCAAGCTACCATTGAGGGCCGTAGCATCGGCACCGATCCCATCCAAACCGAAATAGGCGGTGCGGAGCGACGAAAGCAAGTCCTTTAGGTGCCGTTGGTGAAATCGGAGAGTATGTCTGACGGGACGCTTCGGTTGCTGTTGCCGCGATTTCTCCGCCGGTTCCCCGCGGATCTTGCGGCGATCGTCCTGCTCGTGCTCGCGACAGGGATCGCCACGCTCGCACCGATCGTCAGCGAGACGCCGCTCCGGATCGTTCTCGGCCTCGTTTTCGTGCTGTTTGCGCCCGGCTACGCGTTCATTGCGGCGCTGTTTCCCGAGCGTGGCCCCAGCGTTGAGGAAGCATCGACGACGGACAGCGAGACGGGCGAGCGCTCGATAGCGAATCCGGATGAGGCCGAACAGGAGGCGGCGACTGACGCCCGCACTGGGCTGACTGAGCGTGCTGATCCCCGCCGCGATGGCAGCATCGACGGCATCGAGCGAGTGGCCCTGTCTTTTGGACTCAGCATCGCCATCACACCACTGATCGGGCTGGTCCTGAACTTCACACCCTTCGGTATTCGGCTTGTTCCTATCGTACTCTCGATTGGTGGTTTCACGCTGCTCGCCAGCGCGGTTGCCGCACTACGCCGTCAGGAGCTTCCAACCGAGGAACGCTTTCGCGTCCCGTACCGTACGTGGGCAGGAGCCGCGCGGGCGGAGCTGTTCGCGCCGGAGACACGCCTCGATGCCGTCCTGAACGTTGTGTTGGTCGTGAGCCTGCTGCTCGCGGTCAGCAGTGTCGGCTACGCCGTGTTAGTGCCTAAATCCGGCGAGAGCTTCAGCGAGTTTTACTTGCTCACCGAAAACGAATCCGGGGCACTCGTCGCCGACGACTACCCGCAGAACTTCACGGTCGGCCAGAGCCAGCCGCTCGTCGTCGGCATCGGCAACCACGAACACGAGCAGGTCGAGTATTCGGTCGTTGCCGAACTCCAGCGCGTCTCGATACAAAACAATTCGACGACTGTCCGTGAGAGTCGGACACTCAACCGATTCAGTCGGACGATCCCCGCCAACGAATCGGCCAACTGGACTCACGACGTAACGCCGACGATGACCGGCGAGCGCCTCCGACTTACCTATCTGCTCTATCGCGGCTCGCCGCCCGCCAACCCGACTGTTGAGAACGCCTACCGAGAGACTCATTTGTGGGTGAATGTCTCTTCTTGACATCCTCCCCGCCCTGAAGGGTGAGAATTCCCTGCCGCAGTTGGGATATTACAGTTCACAACCCGCCTCGGAACGCGGGGAGAACGCTCCTCGCGTTCGGTTAAAGAGACGGGTTGCTGGCTGTGCCAACCAGCCGTTATCCCTATCGCGACCCGAGCCTGCCAGATCTGGGTGTCAGTTTCTCGACCCGATTGGCAAGGCCATCGCAGTCATGGATTTGGGTCTAGAGCGCGAATCACTATTCTTGAAATGCGATGCTGAACGTTCGCGCGCTTGCAGGATCGGCCTCGATGAGAGAGATCGCCTCCGCTGCAGGCCTGAACGCGACGGTGCCAGCGTATGGCATTGCGTACACGCCGGTCACGGCCCCCATACCACCGTTCACCTCAACGGTGGTTGAGCCGTCGCGACGACGCAAGTGAGTGCGCTCGATGCCGTAGAAGACCGCCCCCTTGTTCGCCGTCGAGACTGCCGTACTCGCTTCGTCGAGTGACTGTCGTCCCGCGTCGCCGACGATGGATAGTCCGTCGAGCCTATCGGTGTCGTTGCCATCCACCAGTACCCAGAGGTCGAAGATATCGCGCGGCTCGAACTCCACACGCGATTCGAGCGCTTGCAATCGCTCGCGCTGTGCGCGGTGGTTCGGGAAGACTAGCGCATCCAGCGGCCGTTTCGGCTCGACAAGTGCAACACCGATTCGCCGTGATTCACCCGCCGTTAGCCGCGCGTCCACGCGCTTGTGGCCGCTGCTGAACTCGTGGAGATGTGGCTGCTCGCCGTACAGTTTGATCGCTGCCGATTCCGGAAGGTACGTATCCACATCTGCGGGCATCGCAAGCACAGCCTGTAGCTGTGCGCCGTCGCTTGCAGGATCGGTTTCGATTCTGAGGTTAAACCGGCCACCCCGGTCGAAGCGGGCACGTGAGAGGCCCCGGAATACCGATACATGGTCGATATCGTTCCCATTGTGTGGGTAGCCGCCGTTGACGTATCCGTTGAAATCGCCGATAAATCTCCATTTCCCCGCCCGCGTTCGCATTGAGAGTCGGTGGTCATAGAAATCGAAATCCGTGCCGGCGAGCCAGAGGTCGAAGCGTTCTTCGGACGCCGAGTCCCCTCCAGATGCCCTCCCGGCGCGTTGCGTGCGGAGCGCGGCGTAGGCGTACTGATAGCGGTCGCGCGCGAACGTCAGCGTGCTGGTGCGTGGTCCGTCGCGCGCCGCCGGCCCGACGTTCGGCACGAACGGGTCGAAGCCCTGCTTCGTCTCCTCGTAGGCCGTCCGGGCGTACCAGCCCACGCCCTCCGCGCCGGCCCCCAGTGCTGCTCGGAGGTCCATCCACATCGCCTGCCTGCTCGGGGTGTAGTTGGGATTGATAGTGTGGGCCTCACCGAGGAACGTGACCGGTCGACCTTCGGTCATCTCCCGTGCGTTCGTGACGAGGCTCCGGACCGCCGCGTTCGCTGGGCCGGGACCAGTATCCTTCGCATACCATCCCCGGTAGAAATCAGTGAAGGTGAAGTCAGGGAGCGCATTGCGGGATTTCAACCCCCTCGTGAGGGTGGCGAACGTCTCCGGGTTCCGTCCCTCCACGATGTACGGAAAATGGACGAAAATCCCGGTCGCGACGCTCGGGGCGGCACGTTTGACTCGCTCTTTCTGTGCGGCGAAGATGTCGGGACCGAGCGTTTCGAGGTTCCGCACAGCGGCATCCGTCCACTTCCCGCTCTCGACCCACCGACCGCCGACGGGAGCCTCTTGCCAGAGGATGATTCGGCCATCAGGGAAGAATTTCTGGTAGTTTTCGGCGACAGCTTCGAGACCATCGAGGTGACGATGGCCCTTTGCCGTGTCGGTCACGAACTCGGTCGGGGTGAGTCGCGTCAGCACGCCGATGTTCAGCCATGCCTCGACACCGTGGCGTGCGGCAGCGGCAAGCGGTGGTTCGAGTAGACTGGGGTCCTCAGCATCGGCCTTTGCGATGACCACCGCGAGGTCGTGGCGTGCGGCGAACGCAAAGAGGTTCTCGCGCACCCGCTCGTCCTTCCAGAGCGGCTGTTCGGCCCACACGAAATCGGGATTGGTGGTCTCCGAGTCGCCGGACGACGAACTGGTCGGTGATGTATCGGTGGCGTTTCGGGTGTTTTCATTCTTGCCGGAACAGCCAGCGGCCGTGACGACGCCACCCGTCGCGGCGATGTTGAGGAACCCCCGTCGCTTCATCGGCGGATGATGGTGGACAGCCAGTATAAGCTCTTGGACGGCGGAGCAGCCACTTTTCCAGGATCTGAATATGCACTGACGTGATGGCCCTTGCAGCCTACGCCGAACAGCCCGAGAGCCCTGCACGGAGTTTGCTCGTGCAGTCCTTGATCGTACAGAGAAGCGGAACTCGCTGATCAAACCGACAATTCGCGGGGCTTCGGTGACTCGGGTGGCCAAGTGAACGTCGACAGCCCGAAAGAGGTCAACCCCAACAGCTACTGGCATTCCTGTGAGATAACTCGCCACCAACCCCTCTGCAGCACGTTTCTATTTTCCATTTTCCATCATCCCTCTAGCGAGAGTAGCATGACCTTCCATACCGGAACCGACAACGAGGGCGATTTCTCCTGATCGACCGCGTTCCCGGCTTGTCCTCCAACGCACCCCGTCGAAACACACTCGTTGTCCTCTTCTACTTCATGGTGCTTTTGTTCGTAGTCGGTCTGCTCGACCAGTTCATCGGCCTCCCATTCTGAGCGTTCGCCATCGACCGGATAGTGCGCATCCATGCTCCGTGACCCGAGTAACCGTTGGCAGAGTCCATCACCGCTCTCCGAGAGCGGCGAGCAGAGCAAACATGGTTTTGATCGATACTTCGCAAGCTACAAGCAGGAGCTGTGAGGGGTGCCCTCCTCCCCTCACCCTTTCTTGCGGATGTAAATGCTAAACCGCTGAGCTTTCACTTGCCAGCAGATAACATTGGCAAGTAGTGGACATCGAGCGCCGTGAGAACGACTGGCTCGTTTCGCTGACATAGGAAGAGCGCGCCGATATCTACGCCGGCGGCGAACACCCCGCAGAGCGTGCTCTCGCCGCAGTCGCCAACCGGGCTGCTGTCGACATCGACGAGCTGCACTCGGCGGTGATGCGGACCAGTAACGACGGGATGGAGGTCGTGATTCGACCACGAAAATGAACAGACCATCTCTCCGGCCTTGTGTAACATCTGACCGTCCAGAAGCAACGAGATGTTACCTAAGGCACAGCGAAAACACACCACCGTTTCCAGTGCTACCGTCATACAGTCGGACGGATTCAGAGAATTCCGACGGTGCTTCCACCAGTAGTGTTATCTCCGAATACAGCGAAGCGTAGCCTATGCCCGCCACGAACGACGAAGACGAGAGCCAACGAAAGACCGGTACGGGGATGGCAATTGGACTCGTTCTCGGTGTCGCCATCGGGACTGCGATAAACGAATTGGCGATCGGGATTGCTGTCGGGATCGCTCTTGGGGCGGGCATCGAGGCTGATCGGTCTCGAAAACGGTAGCCAGAGTTCCAGGCTATCGTAGCTCTTGTCCGCTGCGAGACTGAGAAGGGTGCCTCCATTCCAGGGCGACCTTCGGCCCAATTCCCATCCCGTTTGGCCACTTTGTGCGACAGTGCAGGCCGAGAATCGTCCCCTTGACCTCCTCCCCACGTCTGCAGACGTGGGCTTCCGCTTGCTACGTGTCAGAACAGCGGAAACCGGGAGGCGAACCTCTTTGTCGATTCGCATGGAACAACAAGTATGACTCACATCGTCTCTACCGAGAACACGCTTGGTGGCGAGCCACGAATCGACGGCCGCCGTATCGGTGTGCTCCATATCGCTGCCCGTGTCATCGACAAAGGCGAGCATCCCGAGGACGTGGCCGCAGACTACGACCTCGATCTCGCGGCCATCCATCACGCCCTCGCGTACTATTACGATCATCCCGACGAGATGCAGGAGTGGCGCGAGAAGAAACACCAAGCCGCCCAGCGCGCCAGCGAACGCCAACTCGATCCCGAGAAATTCCGCCAGCACGCATGAGGGTGCTCACCGACGAGCACGTCTCTCCAGCCCTCGCCAACACTCTTCAGAGCGAGGGCATCGACGCTGTGACTATCTACGATACACCCGCTAGTGGAAAAGACGACCCCGCGGTTCTGGAGTTCGCCAACAAGAGCAAGGCGATGGTTCTCACCAACGACCTGGATTTCGTCACGAAGGAGTTCGTCGGCGAGACCGACCACTGGGGAATCCTCTTTTACGAAGACCAGCGCACCCCACGCAACGACATCGTTCGCTCGGTCCATAACGCGCTCAGCGTTCTCAGACCTGAGGACGCTCGCAACGAAATCGTCCACATTCCCAATGGCTGGTTGTGAACACTTCGCCGGCTCAGAGGCTTCGTCTCGTCTTGAGTGGCTCATAGCCACTGGCTGTCATAAGGCAGGGCCACCGTCCGTGAAATTCATAGAGTTTGAGTTAACTCGATTGGGAACTACTGACTATCGGTATTTTTATACCGGGTTTGGTTGATTAACTCTTGTAAGAATTTCAAATATGGTGATGCCACGTGACGACAACCGGGGCAAACAGAGCAACGGCAACGACAACGGGAACCCTGTACTACCTCTTGACCGACGGACGTACCTGAAGACTGCAGGTGCTGCCATAGGAGCGGTTCCACTGGTCAGTGGCTCTGCAAGTGCCGCACAACGCCGTGGAATCAGGTTCGAGACGGTGGTCGATATGGTCGAGGACGTCGGCTGTGACCCGACTGGAACAGAGCCATGCGACGAACAGATCACGGATGCAGCTGACGATTACACGTTACTGAAGTTTCCCGCAGGGGAATACAAACTCACGCAGAAAAACGTCATACTGGACAAGACCAACCTCGGATTCGTTGGTACGGGAGACGTCCGTTTTACCGTACCCGAACGATTCAACGAAAAAGTCCTCGTGGTCGATAGGGGCACTGGACTGCTCTTCGAGGGCATTGATATCGACCAAACAGCAAACGGGGCGACACCCGGACTCCACTTGGGAGTCGATGACGATCTTCGTGTCCACGACGTCGAGCTAATCGGTCAGGGAATCCATCCCGAATCGATTCCGCGAGAAGAGCCGGGCTGGGAACCGGGCGGAGCCGACGAGAACGGCAATCCAAACGTGATGGATTACTTCTACCCAATCGTTCGATCACCCGACGGTACTGGCCTCGTCACGGACCTCAAAGCGAACAACCACGGACTGATGGGGACGTACAATGCTGGCGACGGACGGAGCGGTATCTGGGTGGGCATCTCCAATCGAGGCACTGTCACATTCAGAAACTGCCGTATTGAAGAATTCGGCTCGAACGGTACCTACACC
This sequence comes from Halococcus sp. AFM35, assembly GCF_051195015.1. Lineage (NCBI taxonomy): Archaea > Methanobacteriati > Methanobacteriota > Halobacteria > Halobacteriales > Halococcaceae > Halococcus > Halococcus sp. AFM35. The sequence goes on along the minus strand of NZ_JBNTJU010000028.1, from coordinate 13,332 downwards.
AGCCGGACAAACGGTGTCGTCCAGTTTGAAGGCGGTGTCTACCGCAACAACGACAACAATCAAGTTCGTATCGGGAGTGCTGGCAGTTACGTCGATGGTGTGACCCTCGAAGTGGATGCCGACGCGAGCGACGCACCGAATCCATACGAGGCGCTCAACTACCGCGGCGTGCGCATCGAGATGGGTCGTCAAAGCGACCGGACCGACGTCGAAATCAGGGACTGTGACATCTCGATTCGGTCGGCATCCTTTTCCGGTGGCGGGGTCGTCGCCGAGGCGACCGCCAGTGAATTCCAAGTGCGAAACACCCGTATCGGCATCGAGGAAAACAGCGTGCGCGGCGTGTTCGGCAAGGAACCTGACGGTGGCGGAGCCTACGACCCACCGGCAAAACCACACGCCGGAACGATGGAGGACGTGAGCATCACCGGCAGCGCCGGTGGCAACGCGGCCATCGAACTGCGGGACCGGCCTGATTCGACCGTCGATGGTTGCTGTATCCACCAGAAGGGGGCGAACCGCGACGGGGTCGTACTGCTCGATTCGGACGGAAGCACGGTGCGAAACAGCACCATCGACATCACCGGCGAACAGGTCGTCGAGGACGATTCTTTGGTGACAATATCCGACATCGTGGACGAGGGTTCGTGTCCGACACCTGACGATAGCGGCGGAAGCGGCCTCCCGCACGAGCTCTCGATCAAAGGCACCGACGAGCGGTTTTCGTACACGTTCTCGGTGAGCGGGAATCTCGAAAAGAGCACCGCGAACGGCGCAACCATCGACGATAACGACACCCTCACCGACTATGCCGCGACCGGGCAGGGCGGCGACGGCGGCATCGACAGCTATGCCTTTTCGGGAAGTCTCGAATCGTTTGCCCTCGACGGTGAAGCCAATGTCACTCTCGACGGCGAACCCGCCAATGTCGGCCAACGGCCCGATCACGTGCTCTCTATCGAAGGCACCGACGAGCGGTTCTCGTACACGTTCTCAGTGAGCGGGGACCTCGAAAAGAGTACGGCGAACGGCGCAACCATCGACGACAACGATACCATCTCGGGCAACACCGCGACCGGGCAGGGCGGCGACGGCGGCATCGACAGCTACGTGTTCTCTGGTGAACTCACGAATTTCGACCTCGATGGCGAGGCCAATATCACCCTCGATGGCGAACCCGCCCGCGTTGGCCAACGGCCCGATCACGTGCTCTCTATCGAAGGGACCGATGAGCGGTTTTCGTACACGTTCTCGGTGGGCGACGACCTCGAAAAGAGCACGTCGAACGGCGCAACCATCGACGACAACGATACCATCACTGACTATGCTGCGACCGGACAGGGTGGCGACGGCGGTATCGATAGCTATGCTTTCTCAGGGAGTCTCGAATCGTTCGCCCTTGATGGTGAAGCCAACGTTACCCTCGATGGCGAACCGGCCCGCGTCGGCCAACGGCCTGACCACGTGCTCTCTATCGAGGGGACTGACGAGCGGTTTTCGTACACGTTCTCAGTGAGCGGGGACCTCGAAAAGAGTACGGCGAACGGCGCAACCATCGACGATAACGACACCCTCACCGACTATGCCGCGACCGGGCAGGGCGGCGACGGCGGCATCGACAGCTATGTCTTTTCGGGAGATCTCGAATCGTTCGCTCTCGACGGTGAAGCCAATGTCACTCTCGACGGCGAACCCGCCCATGTCGGCCAACGGTCCGACCACGTGCTCTCTATCGAGGGGACTGACGAGCGGTTTTCGTACACGTTCTCGGTGAGCGGGAATCTCGAAAAGAGCACGGCGAACGGTGCAACCAACGACGATAACGACACCATCTCGGGCAACACCGCGACCGGGCAAGGCGGCGACGGCGGCATTGACAGCTACGTGTTCTCTGGTGAACTCACGAGTTTCGACCTCGACGGCGAGGCTAATGTCACTCTCGACGGCGAACCTGCCCATGTCGGCCAGCGCCCTGATCACTATCTTTCAACAGCGAGAGAATCCCGTCCTGAGGCCGAGCGAAGCGATGGTTGAAGGGCGGGCGTGAATCGCGTGAGCTTGATTACACACCCGGCGGTGACTGCCGGGCTGGATATTCCATGACCGGAACGTTTAGGTTTGTTTGGAGACATAGGCTATGTATGGCGATTAAGTCCGTTACCCACACTCACCGCGCTTCCATACGGAACCAGCGGCAGGTGCGCGACGGACTTGATACGCTTGGTTTCGCCGCCGCAAAACTCTGGAACGTTGCCCGCTACACCGTGGGGCGCGTTTGGGACGCGTGCGGCCAGATTCCCGATGGCTCGGCACTCAAGTCGTATCTTAAGAGTCACGAACGCTACGCGGACCTCAACGCGCAGTCCAGTCAGCAAGTTCTCGAAGAACTTGATGAGGCGTTCCGTGGATGGTACGGCCACCGCAACAACGGGAACGAGAGAGCGAACCCGCCCGGCTACCGCAAGAACGGCGACGACCATCCCCGTGCGACAGTCACGTTCAAAGAGGACGGCTTCAAGCACGACGCAAAGAACGGCTACATCCGACTTTCGAAGGGGCGGAACACGAAGGAACACTGGTCCGATTTTATCCTGTGTGCCTACGAGTCCGACCCGGACGTTACAATCGAGAACGTCCAAGTCGTTCGCGCCGTCTTCGAGCGCGGCGAGTGGCGATTGCACATCGTCTGTCGCCACGAAATTGAGGTTGAATCGCCCGGCGACCGCACAGCGGGTGTGGACCTCGGTATCTGTAACGTCGCCGCTGTCTCATTCGGGAATGAGTCGTTGTTGTATCCCGGCGGCGCACTCAAAGAGGACGAATACTATTTCGGCAAGAAGCGCGCCGAGACAAACGGTTCGTCCTCGCGTGAAGGCCGACATTTGGACCGGAAACGCGCCGACCGTCGCACGCACTTCTTGCACGCCCTGTCGAAGCACATCGTACAGGAGTGCGTCGAACGTTCGGTCGGCACGCTCGTCGTGGGCGACCTCGGCGGTATCCGCGACGACGGTGACGAACCTACCGATTGGGGCGACCACGGGAATATGGACCTTCACGGGTGGGCGTTCGACCGCTTCACGACGTTGCTCGACTACAAAGCCGAAGCCGAAGGAATCGAGGTCGAACCTGTCTCCGAACGAGACACGTCGAAGTCGTGTTCGGCCTGTGACCGAACCGCTGACAGCCAGCGCGTTGAACGTGGATTGTACGTCTGTGGCGAGTGCGGACTGGTCGCCAATGCCGACACGAATGGTGCGGAAAACATCCGACAAAAGGTACTCCCGAATCCTCAGCGAGAGGATAGGGATAACGGCTGGATGGCACAGCCAGCGGTTCGCCTGTTCGACCGTAGGGAGGGCGTTTTCGCTCCCCGAGAACAGGTCGTGGACCGCGAACCCTAATATCCCAACTGCGGTCGGGAAACCCCGGCGTTTACGCCGAGGAGGATGTCATCTCAGGTAATTCACGTAGCTTACTAGGGAGATTGGCAAGCCCCCGTAACAAGTTTTGGATCATCAACGAGTTCGTTGACGGTGTGAGCGCCCTTCCCCTTCCCTCGTCCTTTCCGGTCTTGTTCGATAAGAGAAAGAAATGCGAGTTCGGAGAGAAGATCGCGAACGCGGCGCATCTTTAGGGGGTCAGTTCCTTCACGCTCGCAAATAACTTGGTAGGCGGAATAGATCTGCTTTGAGGGAATCATTGGCTCCTCTTCCGAAGATTCCTGTGTCCGAAGTGCGAGTGCCAGCATCAGATATCGTGAGTGTGTGGGTTGCTTCGAGATGAGTTCTGAGAGCCGGGCTTGTTCTTCACGCTCGTGAGCTTCATCGACGTATTCAACACTAACAGTATCAGTACCATGTTCGTCAGCAATTTCACCAGCATATCGGAGTATATCAATGGCTTTGCGCGCATCTCCATGCTCACGAGCAGCAAGGGCAGCAACCTTTGGAATCACATCTTCGGCAAGAACATCGTCGCGGAATGCATCTGCACGTGAACGGAGAATCGATCGGAGTTGAGAGGCATCATATGGGGGAAACACAAAATCACGCTCGGAGAGACTTGACTTGACACGCTCGTTCAAGGTATCTTTGTAGCGAATCTTATTGCTGATCCCAATAATCCCGAGTGTGGATTCACTGACCTTGCCTGCCTCTGCTGCACGTGAAAGCTGCATCAGTACGTTATCGTCTTCGAGTTTGTCAATCTCGTCAAGGATGATGATCCCCACATCCAAGCGTGCATCGAGAATGTCCCACAATCGCCGGTAGTAATCAGAAGTACTCACCCCGGAATGAGGAACAGTGATATCAGTTTCCTCGGAATCGTTGAGCGATCTGGCGATGGTTCGAACTGTCTGTGTTTCAGTGGACTCTTGAAAGCAGTCAACGTACGCAATGCCGATCTTTACGTCGTTTTCAGCAGCAGTGTTAGCAAGGTCTCGCGTGATATACTTCGAACAAAGGCTCTTGCCGGTTCCTGTTTTCCCATAGATGAGAACGTTGTTCGGTGTCCCGCCACGCTGTGCATCTTTGATCGCCTTGGCGAGACTTTGGAGTTCATCGTCGCGGCCGATGATTCGATCACTCTGGGGAAGATGGCTAACCCGAAGGAGCTCCTTATCGGCAAAAATGGGATCGGGGTCGCCAAAGAACGATTTTGGTTCGCTCATGGCTGTCGTCTCTCGCGGACGGATTATGAATGTTTGCCTACCTTGGTGCCGCTGTAAGAGGAAGAATGAAAGGAAGTCTTGCTGAGAATGCCATCCAGAGACTGGAATACGGCGTTTTAGTATTAGGCATGGTGGACTACTCCGTATTGCCGCTGTAAACACAGCAGGTCCCACACCCCGGAGTGCCGCTGTAAGAGCACCACTCGAAGCTAAGGTTCCGCGCGATGATCTCTACAGATAGAGCCACTGCAACCTGATAGACAGAGTAGTAGAGAACTGGTACCTACCTCCTCTTCGTCTCTTCGACGCCAAAAGAAGCTGGCGTCTCAGCGTGCCAAAAGTGTGGTACGGTATGGTTGGGGAGGAGGGTACATAAATCTAGGTATGAGCAGGAGAAATAAGTTCTTCATTGATAACTCTACTGACTTGAAAAGACACTGATCAGTAAAGTTTTAGCGAATCTCCACTCCAACCACTCGCCGCGGATCTGGGCGAGCGGTAGGATGTGGGGAGGAAGTCACCTCTTATGTGCAACTTTCAGCTAGCCAGCTAAGCGTTTTACAGCGGCAATCTGGGGTTGAGGAAGCTGACTCACAGTCTTCGTCTCACCGTTTGCAGCGGCAACGAGGGGTCTCTCAGTAGCCATCCGAAAAGTGTTCGAACTGTCGAAGGTGAACTACCCTGCCCTACTCCGTTCGGGCTTTGCCCTCACTCCGTTGAGGACAGGGCTTCCTGCTTCTGTGTCGGCGTTTTTTTATCCCGCAAAGGACACAGGGACGCCAGACTCCACAGGCGTGGATTCGGAGTGAACCACTCCTACTTCGCAGTGATGGCTCGACAAGACACGGCGACCGCCCTTCTTGTCGGGCTTGAAGCCGCCGGTATGAGTGGTCGCCATCACACCTCGAAAGAGGTGATGGCGGGGCTTAGCCCTTCCGATTCGGACGAAAGACAAGATAAAGACGGGCGCTGTATCCCCTCCCTACTTCGCGCTTCCGTTCCGACTGGCGTCGGAACGTCCGCGCTCGTTGAGGAAGGGGGATTAGCGCCCTGCGAGTTAGCTAACCAGACCGAACAGAAGGTCCCTTGACATCCTCCCCGCCCTGAAGGGCGAGGATTCCCTGCCGCCGTTGGGATATTAGGGTTCACAATGCGCCCGTTCTTGTGGATGGAATCGTCCATCCGTAGCGTCGAACGAACACACTGATGGCTGTGCCAAACAGCCGTTATCCCTATCCAGACGGTCGAAAGCGTCTGGATTCGGGAGTAGCGTTTGTCTGATGTTCTCCGCGCCGTTCGCGTCGGCGTTCGCCGTCCGACCACACTGCTGACAGTGGTACAGACCGCGTTCGATACGTTGGCTACCGTTTTTGTGCACACACGGCGCACGTTTTCGAGGTATCGCGCTCGGAGTCCACAACCACCTCGATGCCGGCGGCTTCGCCTTGTATTCGAGCATCGTCGTGAGGAGGCCGAACGCCCATCCGTGGAGCATCTTGTTGCCGTGACGGCCCCAGTTCCGACCGGAGCCGTCGTTCTCGGCACGGATGCCACCGAAGTTGCGCCTGTCCTTCACATAACTCGACCGAAAGTGCCCCACTTTACAGCGGCAATCCGGGGTGTGTAAATCTGCGGGCACCATGAGAGACGTTAGGAGCGATTCTCGATGGGTGTGTTTGATCGGATCGAATTGGATAAATCGATCGGCGAGCGGCTGCCGAACTACGACGCCACTCGGCTTGGAGTCCGCGCTCACGAGGTTGAATGGCAATCGAAGAGCCTCGACTACCTGTTCATGGATCGGTATCGAGTCACCGCCGATGGTACATTGGCAAAGCACAACCACGAGACCGAGCCAGTTCCCGAAAACGAATGGACCGCCGAGCAGCGTGACCGAGCTCGCAAGCGGGCTGAATCCGATCATCCGCTGTCGGGTGAGGAATACACACCGACGCGGACCACAGACGAGTGGTGGGAGCAGCTTCCCGACTGGCACGGTTCGTTTTCGTTCTACTCGTCGTTCGACGTTGGAGCGGACACTCCTGAGCGATGGGAATACGACGCGCAGTTCGTTCACGGAACGCTCAGCCGAATCGTCCAAACGCAGCCGATCCCTGATAACGGCGGAGTGACCGACTTCGAGTTCGGGCACAGCGAGGAGACTGCGCCTCTGAGTGGTTACGACTCCGAGCGTGCTCCTGATGCCGAGCATGCCGACGAACTGATCGCTAACGATGGGAAACAGCGGTGTCCTGTGGATGGATGTAGCTGGTGGGTGCCAAGCGGGATGGAATATCTCTACGACGCCCACCGTATCCAGCACGTCCAGTTGCTTTCGGGAGAGATAGACGTGCGACCGACATCGGAAGGCTACAGCGGCCCAGCCGACATCGAAGTATGGGGAACATCGACCGAGAGGAGTGACCCCGGAACGGTAACCATCGACGTGTGGGATATCCCTGACGACAAACACGCGAGCGTCGAACTCCGGATCAAGCAGGCGTATGCCCGCGAACTCGGCGTTCAGCTGATCGAGGCGGCTGGACACGCCCGAGAAACCAAGTGGGATTCATCACCAAAAGATAGGTCTTCCAGTAGCAATGGATGAGCGAGTTCCCGTGACGATCATCACGAATGATGAGGAAACGACCATCGAGGTCAGCCGAGGCGACAACCTCCGAGAGGCGCTGCTCGAACGCGGTTTTCCTGTTCACTGTGAGCCACTGTGTTCTTGCGCTCTAGTAGCACAGTCCTCGCATCGGTCAAGCAGGTCGGCACGGTTCACTTCGAGATCGATCACGTCAGCACCGTAGGTGGGGCCGTCGTAAGCGAGCGGTGAGTTGTGATTCATGCCGCGCCGTTCCATCTCTGCGGCGAGCTGGGCGTGGCGCTCTTCGAGACGTGTCGTGTCGATGTTGCCTTTCTCGGCGTGGCCTTCCGCGATTGCCTCGCCGTGCGGGTGGTTGTTGATGGTCCCAACGAGCTGATGGTGTTCTGCGTGCTCACCGCGGAGATGATCGTCACAGAGGATCTCCGTCGGCAGGCACCACATCCGTGTCATACCGTAGCTCTCCCAGCGCGGAAACCCACGGCTTCAGCCGTGGGAGGAGCGCGTAGTCCTCCGCTTTCAGTTGATTCGGCGTGTCTGCCGGACGACTCCTCAACCGACGTGTTTAAGTAACTCATGGCTCCATATGAAGTATGGAGGTTCGGCGCACTGTTCCAGTCAAGCTTGACATGTGCGACAGTGCCGCCGAATCCCTGTTTGCGACGTTCGCCGAGTTTCGCTTCGCCGCGAACCTCGTCGTTCAGCGCGCTCGCAACGATGACGGTTACGTCGAGACGAACAAACAACGCCTCCACGAACGCACCTACGGCGAAGTCCGCGACCGAACCGACGGACTCACCGCGAACCTCGTGCAAGCTGCTCGCTCGCGGGCGGCGGACGCCCTCAAAGGTGTCGTCGCGCGGTGGTCCGACGGTGAGTATGCCGAACTCCCGACGTTCACTGCCGACTTCGCCGAATACGACAAGCGAAGCGCGACGTTTCATAAAAACTACGCTTCCCTTTCGACGGTGGATGGCAGGGTCGAAGCCGAGTACGTTCTGCCACCAGACACGGATGACACGCCGTTCGGCGAGTACGTCGAAAACGACGACTTCGACGTTGCTGGTGCGACACTCCACCATCGTAATGGCGCGTTTTACCTCCACCTTCGCACAAAGACGGAGATGGACGACCCCGAACCCGCCGAGCACCCCTCGGTCCTCGGCGTGGACCTCGGAATCGAGAATCTGGCGGTCACTTCGACCGGGAGATTTTGGTCCGGCGGCTTGCTCAATCACCGACGCGAAGCCTACGAGCGCGTTCGTGATGATCTTCAACAAACCGGCACGGAATCGGCCCACCGAACGATTCAGTCCATTGGCGACCGCGAGAGCCAATGGGCGGAAGATCTGTTGCATAACATCTCGAAGGAACTCGTCGCCGAAGCGGTCGAACACGGCTGTTCGACTATCGTTTTCGAGCGATTGAACGGTATCCGTTCGCGGATGCCGAAAGCCAAGAAGTTCCATACGTGGGCGTTTCACCGTCTTTTCGAGTTCGTCTCGTACAAGTCTGAACCGTTCGGTATTGACACCGTGGAGGTGAACCCGGCGTACACCTCGCAACGATGCTCGAAGTGCGGTCACACGGCTCAAAACAACCGACCGTCGCAAGCGGACTTTTCCTGTGCGAAGTGCGGCTATTCGCTTCACGCCGACTACAACGCGGCGAAGAACATCGGCCTGAAGCACGTCCGGGCCGGGCAAAAGTCCCGGTCGGGACGGGCGAACCGTCAACTCGCCCTGAAGTCGGGGACGCTGAACGCGAACGGGGAGTTTACCCCTGCCGATGCTGTGTCGGCCAGAGTGGGAGTCCACCGACAAGCCCATGGCTTTAGTCATGGGTAGTTGACCTCTCGTATCGAAGGTCCCTACTCACAGAGTGTCATCGATCTCGTGGAGTGACAGCTAGCGGTCCGCCTCTGTTCGACCGCAAGGAGGGCGGTTTCGCTCTCCAGGCAATAGGTTGCACGGAACCGTGAACCACAATATCCCAACTGCGGCCGGGAAACCCCGCGTTCGCGCCGGGGAGGATATCATCCATCAGTTAGCCAGCAGTTGGTTGAGCAGTTCGACAGCGAGGTCCTTCTCAAGCGGACTGTTCGCGTTTCCGCAGTGTGGTGACTGAATACATGCTGGGCACCCACTCTCGCAGGGACAGGCTGCGATCATGTCCTGTGTCCCTTCCATCAATCCCTGGACTCGGTCATAGCCACCCTGCGAGAGGCCGACGCCACCGGGATACCCATCGTAGATGAAGATCGTACTTTGCCCTGTATGCGGATGGAGCGGTGTCGAGAGCCCGCCAATATCGCGACGGTCACACAACAGTTCTAAGGGAAACAGCGAGATCATCCCGTGTTCGACTGCATGAATCGCTCCGGCGAAGCCATCCTCGTTCCTACTCTGTGCATGGATTGCTTGTTCGATTGCCGGTGGCACTGTGAAATACAACGCTCGCGTTCGGAGTGTCGTCTCCGGTAGCGGTTCGTCGAGCAGTATCTTGGTACCATCGTCGTTCGTCCCCTCGAAGCGAAGATAGCTGTCGATCTGCTCGCGGAGGGTCACCTCGGCGAATCGCACCGTGACTGCTGGGTTGGTGTCGAGACTGAACTCGTCGAAATCGTGTTCGACCGTGATCTCCTTGTCTCTGAGAGCCCGAGTGTAGTTGTTGGTCGGTGTGGATTCGAGGAGTGCCTGTCCCCGGTCGAGATCGAGGTCGGCGACTTCGTATGTCGTTCCTTGGTGATGGTAGATCGCTTCGGGATGGGCATCCCGGAGCGCGTCCGCAAACGGGAGGCGTGCGATCGTCGTGTTCTGGAGATGGTCGACCAGTCTGACTTCCCGATCGTCGATAGTACGGAGACTCATCTCATGTTGGGGGCTGTCGTCATCATCGCACAACCAGCGGACACCGGCGTTGGTGTCCCGCCGATCGAGTCTTCCTGCCTCTTCGAGATCGGCAACGATCTCGGGGAAGGACTCACCGAAATGACGAGTATCGTCAGGTTTGAGCCAGCTTTCGGTCGCGGCACTGCAGACGTGCTCGGGAATGAGTTGGTCGTTTTCGGGGTTGACCACTGCATGCTCGGGATCACCGTCGAAAAACGAGTCGGGGTTTGCCATCAGGTACTGATCGAGCTGGTCGTTGCCGCCGACGAGCGTGACGAGGCTTGATTCCTCGCCGCGACCGGCGCGTCCCGCACGTTGGTGTGTACTCATCCGCGTACCTGGATATCCATCGAGGAGAACGACATCAAGGCCACCGACGTCGACGCCGAGTTCGAGGGCGTTCGTGCTCCAGACACCACGGATCGAGCCATCGTGAAGACCGTCCTCGATTTCCTCGCGACGAGTCTGTTTGAGCGCAGCCTGATAGGCAGTAATGGCGTCGGCGAGGTCGTGTTCGTTCCGTGCTCTCAGTCGGTCGGCACACCAGTCGGCGTAGCGTTCCGCTCCCTGTCGTGATCGGGTGAAGACGAGGGTCTGATAGCCGCGCATCACGAGATCACAGAACAATCCAACCGTCTCGGCGTGGGGCGACTGACGCTCGCCGCCAGCCTCCGAATCGTCGTTTGAATCGCCGTTTACTGCGGGATCAGCTGTCGTGTTTGTGTCCGGTACTGCGCCACCGGCCCCGGAGATTGCTTGGCTCCCCACTTCGGCTGCGCCGGCAGCAACAGCCTCGTGTGACGGGTTTGCTTGCTCGTCGTCGGCATCGGCTTTGAGCGGAGGGTTCCAAAACAACCAGTTAGTGGGACCAGTTACACTGGTGTCCTCATCGACGACGGTAAACGAGTCGTCGGGATGGCCGGTCACGGCACCGGCGTGCTCGGCAGGGTTTCCAATCGTAGCCGAACAGCAGATCACATCCGGGGCAACATCGAACCGCTCGCAGACTCGATTCAGTCGGCGGAGAACGAGCGAGACATGGCTGCCGAATATCCCTCGGTACTCGTGGACCTCATCGATTACGATAGTATCGAGCTGACGGAAAAACCACTCCCAGAGCCGACTGGCCCACGGGAGAAGAGCATAGTGGAGCGAATCCGGTGTCGTGAGCACGACGTGAGGCTGGCGGTCGCGCACCGCTCGTTTTTCGTCCTGTGTGAGTTGCCCAGTGTACTGGTCGACAGCGACCTGTGCACCGAGGCCGAGATCGCTGGCAAGCGCCGCAAGAGTTTCTTCTTGGTCGTTGATGAGTGCACGCTGTGGTGCGAGATAGAGAGTGCGTCCGCCGTGATCGATTGCACGTTCGAACGCTGGGACGGTGTACGCGAGGCTTTTGCCGCTGGCGGTGGGCGTAGCAAGGACGGTATTTCGATTGTCACGGAGGGCTTCGATGGCGCTCACTTGATGCTGGTAGAGCTGTTCGATATTGCGACGTGCGAGCGCCATCTCAAGGCGGTAGTCGAGATCGAGATCAGCAAACGTAGCTTCACGACCAGCGACGCGCTCGTGGTGTTGAATGCGACCCTGATGCTGTGACTGGTCCCGAAGCCATTGGATAGTCTCGTCCACGATATGAGTAGTATATCAGTGCGATTCACTAATGGCTTTGCTGCCAATCGGCCACAGAAGCATAGCATTGGTGAAAATAGTAGGGAGGGGTCATTTACTTCGTCTCTTCGTAGTCTTGCCAGAGTTCCTCGATTCGCGCTCGAACTGCTGCGAGGACCATCGAGAGAACACTCCGATAATCGTCCGGAAATTGGCTATCGGTCGGTTCGCCCGCATCAGGCGGCGGATGAAAGTGCTCACGAGTGCTGTGGGTACTCGATTGGCGGTCCCAACGACACTGCCAGGCGTTGTTCCCGTTGCCTGTGATGTCGTCGCTGTGAATCTCTGTGTAGTGAATATTGAAACCGTTATTGCGATACCACTGAATGGCGAGGTCTGCCCCGCGAACGAACGCGGGATAGCGCGCTGGGTCGAACGTGACCGCGAGATGCTTGTGTTCGGCAGTTCCTTTGCCAGAGACCAGGACCACTTCTGCAACTCGATCATCAGTACGAAGGGTTTGGGCAATGGCTTTGAGAATCGCCTCGTCGATTGGCGTGTTCGCATCGGTCATAGGAGCTGGGTCACGCCGAAACTGACTGTTGCTCGCGCTGGAGGCGCTGAGCGTGTTCGAGCACGCGCTGGTCCTCTCGGACAGTCAGCCAATCGTTGACGTCAGTCCAGATAGCTTCAAGCGCGTCGTGATCATCCGGATCGGCGATGTCGAACGCACTCACCTGGGTTGGATCAGACACGTCGTATTTATCTTGGTAGGCGCGGTCGCGCTCAAGCAACGTTTCGAGCCGGGTCGCGAGTTCATCGCTCGAATGGGTACGTCTGGCTTCGTTGGCACGTTTCCAGCGAAAGTACGCGTGGTTACGCTGAAATTGTGCGGGCTGTCCCTCACCGACTGGCTCGACGATACCGATCTCGGCAAACCAGAGGAGATGTCGTCGAGCGGATTCAGGTGTGCACTCGGTTCGGTCGGCAACGACAGAAACGGGAGTGGGTATGCGCAGCGTGAGTGCGGTCTCGTAGATGCGTTCTTTGACTGTCTTTCCCTCATCCCACTGCTCGCGTTCTTGGCGAACAGTCTCGTCTGACGGCACTCCGTTCGAGGGGATACCGACATCTGACTCTGTGTCGCGCTCGCTCATACCCAATAATATGACGTACTCGCGTAAATATGTTGGCTCAACCAGCAGTTGCTCGCTGATGGCTACGCCCGCGTGTACGACTCGCCGTTCTCGCTCCGTGAGGAGTTCGACAGTACCGAACAGCAGACACGCTCGAACAATGTCGGTCTCTGGGAGTTCGACGGCAGCACGCCGACGCCAACACCAACCGAGAAGCCAGCAGACGACGGTAGTGGTGGTGGTGGCAGTGATCTCCCACCACCGTAGGGGCTAGCGTAAGCTATTGACGTCCAGAAATCGGTCAATCCAGTCGGCAGCGAAGCTCAGACGATGCGTTAGTTCGAGGAACGTCCCCTCAACGAGAGCGCGGAAGTCGTCCGCGCTCTCGGTCGAAATCGGCGAGATGGCACGCTT
>NZ_JBNTJU010000027.1:0-37923 GCF_051195015.1 Halococcus sp. AFM35 | reverse complement strand
CATATCGGCCATCCTCGGCTTCGTCCTTACCGATGTGACGGTCTATCCCGCCGCCGTACCCCTATTCAACACAGCAGTTTCAACACGAGCTGAGACAGCCACTAACGAACCAAACACTACGATTAGCTCTCCGCAAAAGACTGTGACCGCTTGCGGTGGTGTGAACGAAATTTCGTTCTATGCGCTTGGCGAGATCGGCAACAAAATTTGGCGTCGAAATACTGTTTGGGTTGATTTCAACCGTGAAGCTAGCGCGCAGGTTCGCTTGGTGGTGCTGGAAAACGACACCGTCCTCGGTATGACACAGACCGAACGTCCTGCTGATAATAATACATCTTCGGGTGGGGAACCGATTACTCTCAGGACCAAGCTCTCTGGAGAGCACACAATTCGTGTGGTTGTGTATCCGGCTACAGGTGAGGGTGACCAGTTTGATCCTGAAGAGGCAACCCCATGTCAACACGAGGGTAGTATAGTTCAAACAGGATCGACAACAATCGATTTTAGCAGGTTTTCCGAGAGCACTTCCTCAACGCTAAGGGGCGGAGTAAGCGCTCTCCGGTCATGATAATAGAATCCAACCATACTCGGCGAAACAGTTCTGGATCTAATCTCAGAGATCGGCAAACACTCGCTTCATCGTTCAATCCTATTCAAATCCTCACCACATGACTCGTCTCGCGAGCACGTAGATCAGAAGTGATGCAATGAACGTCCCGATAATCGACTCCGCCATTGCAAGCCCTTTTGCATACCCGAGAGGATTCCAATCGCCGTAGCCAAGCGTTGTAAATGTAACGACACTGAAGTAGAGGCCCTCTAGAAGAACAGATACCAGGTTCTCGAATCCCGTGAGAGTCAGGAGATCGAGTGAGCCGCTCGTCGCGTATGTGAGAATTTCTCCCGAGCTCGACCGACGTAATCCACCGACCACGGAGAGGGGGTAGAGCAACGCACTCACGACGATCACCACGAGTGCAGTGTAGACCACGTTCCAGATGCCCTCACCGTACTGCATCACCCAGCGTGCGCCTTCGGCTTTTGCCCACCGAAGATATTGCCCCCTCGCCCAGACCTGCCGCCGCTGGGTGTCGTGTTGACGGATGTAGTACTCGCTCGCCTGCTGGTTCAGTTTGTTCTCTCGGGAGATGGTTTGGAGTGCACCGTACGTCCAGATGGCCTTGTCCAGCAGATCGACGTTACCAGTGGTGACGACAGCACTGAGCGGCTCGTTATCCGGAACCATCTGCTCGTAGCTGCACACTCCATCGAGAGTCGTCCGGTGATCGATCCGGCAGTTGTCGTGAACGCTGCCGTAGAGGTGAGCCCCAGAGAGATCTGCACCACGGAGATCGGTTCGAATCATCGCTGCGTACTCCAAGTCCGCTTCCGTGAGGTCAGCATTGACCAAGAGCGTCTCCTTGAGCGTTGCATCTACGACGACGGCCTCGTAGAGTGACGCACTTCTGAGAACCGTGTTACTGAGAGTAGCATCCGAAAGATCCACACCTGAGAGATCGGCCTCCTCGAAATTTGCGTGCGAAAGGTCGGCACCACCAAGCGTAGCGTCAGCGAGCACCGCTTCCGTACCGTTAACGTGCGATACGTTTCCCCCGTCGAGCGTAGCGTTGTCCAAGCGAGTGGCGTCGAGAACACTGTTCGAAAGATCACAATCGGTGCAGGTTGCCCCAGAGAGGTCAGCGCGACTGCAGTCGGTATTCCGTAGGGATGCGTTCGTCAAACAGGCATTCCGAAGCGTACAGTCGGCGAACGAGAGTGCGCCGTCAATCGACACGTTTCGAAGATACGCACCGTCGAGACGTTCGGGTCTCTCGGTACGAGCTGCAACAAGCGCATCCAAGGGCTTGTTTGCCTGTTCGGTGTGCCAGACACAGTTGCCAGTATCCTCCCAGATCGGTCGCCAGCACCTGTATGCCCCGACAGTGTCGGACTGGCTCTCGAATTCGTATCCACAGCGACCCGCTGGGGTGGGTGCCACATCGTATTTCATGGAAGTCACCTCGTCATTGTCGGTCATCAATGCACCCGTAGCCGAACGTTGCCCGATCTGTCACGTGTCATAAACAATCACCTTTCCGTTCGAAGTTCATCCACGAGTGGCTTGTGATGACGAACTCGGTGGCCGGACTCCCGTTCCGGCTTGGCTCAACCAACGTCCACTCTCTGTGAGACAGGGTTCTAGTACCGAAAATCGCGTCATGGAGACTTCTTTGCCCGTACCGAGGGTGGTTTGAGGTCGCTACGACCGGTTCAGGCCATCGCTCGACAGCTCTCGGCACACCGGGGCAGGATTTCGGCGCAGGCCTGACAATGGTCGTGGTCGTGCTGTTCGCACTCCTCAGCACACGCCTCACAGGCGTCGGCACAGGCCTCGGCGAGCTGCGAGTTGAAATCCGAGCCGCGGGTACACATGCGCGCACACAGCGACGCGAGGTCGGCGACGTCCCGACAGAGCCGAATGCACTCGGCCATTCCCTCACCGTGGTCTGCGCACTCGTCAGCGCACCACTCACACACTTGGGCGGCCTCGACACAGGTATCTACACACTCTTCCATCTCGTCGCTCAGACCGATCTGTTGGACTGCCATTGCACCTCAAACGTGGGGCGGCTCCTTTTTCGCTGTTCTGGGTAACGACCTTCGGGTCGGCCACCGGGCGCGTTCCGGTAGTCCGAACCCGAACCGTGAGGGGCTTACGAATGCCGGGGAAAGGGGTTTTGGCTCGCTGTCGCCTTCGTATACCATGACCGGCATCGACGACGTGGACTATCGCATCCTCGAACTGCTGATGGACGACGCACGGCGCTCCTATCGGGACATCGCCGAGGAGGTCGACCGGTCGCCGCCGACGGTCTCCGAGCGCGTCGAGCGTCTCGAAGAGGTGGGCGTCATCGAAGGCTTCACCCTCGACGTCGACCGGTCGATGCTGGTAGAGGGACCCACGGTGCTCGTCGACCTCGCGGTCGAACCGGGTAGCGAGGAAATGGTTGTGGATAGCCTCACGGACGCGCCGGCCGTCGAGCACGTCATCCGCACGGTCGATGCGGCGGTCGTGTTCGTCGCCCACGCGAACGAGCGCGACGTCGGGGCGCTCCTCTCGGAGACGCTCGGCGACGAACGGGTCAGGGACTACCGCGTGCGACTGGTGGGTGAAACCAAGTGGGAGCCGCGGCTCGACGAGGAGCACCTCGCCATCGAGTGTGTCGTCTGTGGCAAGGCCGTTGAGGGCGGCGACGAGTCCGTCGACCTCGGCGACCGCACCTACGAGGTCTGCTGTTCGTCGTGTGCATCCGAAATCAAAGACCAGTACGACGCCCTCCAGCAGGCCGCGAGCGAATAGTCCCGTGGGTGTCGTTCGCCGTGCTCCGGCGCACGGACGCACGGAAGCAGCCGGCGAAATTCCGGTTTGGAATCAAAGCCAGAACCCCATTAAACGGGACTCCCCTATGAACGCACGATGATCGAATCACCGATAGCTCCGGTAGCGTCGGCGCTGCCGGTCGACGGGCCACTCGCGGCCACCGGCATCATCAAGGGGATCGAACGGGCCTTCGAACCCGCACGCGAAGTGCTGGTGCCGATACTCTCGAATCCCGCCGTGCTCGCCGTCTGGGCGGGCATCGTCGTGGTCTCGCTCGGCGTGCTCTGGTGGGACCTCCGGGAGCACAACCAGGTCATCGGCTCGATGATGAAGTTCGTCTGGACCCTGACGGTGGCCTACTCGGGACCGCTCGGTCTCGCCGTCTACTGGTACACTGGGAGGACTCAAATCAACCATGACTCACTGTGGAAACGGGGCTTCCGCTCGACCTCGCACTGTTATTCGGGCTGTGGTGCGGGTGAGGTCGTCGGTATCACGCTCACGCAGGGGCTGCTGGGGTGGGACATCCTCGCGGTCGCCGCCGCGACGTTCGGCTTCGCGTATCTCTTCGGGTTCGGGATGACCATCGGCCCGCTCATGCAGGACGGCGTCGGGTTCAGGGAGGCCGTGGCCGACGCCCTCTGGAGCGAGACGCCCTCCATTACCCTGATGGAGACCGCCGCCATCGGCACGGACCTGCTGCTGGCGAGCGAGGCGCTGATAACCGACGTGCTGTTCTGGCTGGCGCTGGCGTTCTCGCTGTCGATCGGTTTCCTCGTCGCGTGGCCGGTGAACATTGCGCTCGTGAACTTCGGCGTCAAAGAGGGCATGAGCGACCCCTCGGAGATGGGCTGAGTCCCAACCGAACCGCCTAACCACCCGGTCGCCGTTTCGCCGGTATGAAAGATGAAAACGAGACGGTTCGCGTCTGGCTCGTCGAGCGCGGCTACAACAACCGCGACCTCATCATCCTGAAGTACGCAACCCCCGACGGCGAGCGACTCTTCCGTCGGGAGCTTTCCGCACAGGCCATCGACGTCGACACCGTGACCGCCGCCAAGGACGTCTCAACCCGACGACGCTGCTCGCCGAGCGAGCCGTTCAACGAGTGCTCGACGGCACTACTGCGCTCTGAAAAACGGAGGTTCGTTCGACCGGTTCAGGCCATCGCCCGACAGCTCTCGGCACACCGGGGCAGGATTTCGGCGCAGGCCTGACAATGGTCGTGGTCGTGCTGTTCGCACTCCTCAGCACACGCCTCACACGCGTCAGCACAGGCCTCTGCGATCTGGGAGTTGAATTCGGAATCGCGGACGCACAAGCGTGCACACAGCGACGCGAGGTCGGCGACATCTCGGCAGAGCCGGATGCACTCGGCCATCTCCTCGCCGTGGTCGGCGCATTCGTCGGCACACCACTCACAGACCTCCGCGGCCTCGATACAGGTATCTACGCACTCTTCCATCTCGTCGCTCAGACCGATCTGTTGGACTGCCATTGCACCTCAGATATCGGGCGGGTCGTTTATGCGGTTTTTCGCTAACGAACAGCGAATCGAATCGGACGCAGTTTTCCAATGCGGAACCGGAGACGATTTCAATTCGGCTGGAGAGCGCCGATTTCTGATTTCTTGGTCGTCGCCCAGTTACTCCTCTCGAAGACGCTATCGCACGAAGACCTAACAAACCAAAGCCGATGTCGAAAAGTTCCTCTCCTGCGGTGCTCTGTGGCTGCTTCAGCACACATCAATCCACGTGAGCACGATCTGAAACAGGCACACTCGGCGCTCAAAGACGATTTCGCACAAATGATCCTGAACTGTCCTTTTATATCGTAGCCAGAATCAGCATAAAGACGGCGTACAAAAAACACTCATGCTCAGAACAACCGGGCGGTCCACGGTGGCTGTGAATCGTCAATTGCTGGTCGGTCGCTCCGCTTTCGATGTTGCCGTTGGAAGTTCGTTTCGGAACGGTAGAAATCGTCGACAGAATCACCCATCCGCCCGAGCGCGGATCGGGACTGGCAGATAACACCCTCATTCGTCTCAGAATGCCCGAATTCGACGACATCGATCGGAAGATACTCCAGATGCTCATGATGGACGCTCGGAGGTCGTACCGCGACATCGCCGACATAGTTGACCGCTCCGCACCGACGGTATCGAACCGCGTCGACCGACTGCACGAACACGGAATTATCCAGCGGTTCACGCTCGACATTGACCGCTCGCTGATTGCAGACAACGATGCCTCACTCGTTTTCCTGCACACGCGTCCTCATGCCACCGAAGAGATAATCGATGAGCTTGCACCCAATGAGAACGTCGAACACATCTTCCAGACCATCGATGGCGTAGTAATTGCAAAAATCGTGATGAGTGATCAGGAATTGGACTCACTGCTCACCGACTTGACCGAAGAGTTTCCAATAACTGAGTGCTCCGTCGAGACGTTACTGGATTCGGTCTGGGGACCACGGTTGGAGAGTATCGGCGAGTTCGGAGTCGTCTGTACGGTCTGTGGCAACACGGTCACTACGGAGGGCGAGTCAGTCGAGATCGAGAGCGGTGACCGACACCTCGTCTGTTGTACCTCCTGTGCGTCCCTCATCACCGACCAGTACGAGCAATTGCGAGAAAACAACAGTACGCAATCCTGATACACCCGATATACACGCGCAGAAACGCAGTCCCTCACAAAGCTGATCAGGCGAGAAATCCGCTTGGTCACGATCCTCGAATCAGAGTATGACGGCGTAGAGATGAAGTCTCACTCCAATCTCTCGATCATGCAAGAGTTGATAGAAGAGACCGAAGAGCTCTGCCACCTCCACAACCATGTCACCCGCGTTATCGCTGATCTCGATATCGATGCTGAGTGGTTCGCCGACTACGATGATCCCGACAGGACAAAGTTCGATCTGAGTGCGGTCGTTCACATGTTTCTCTACCAGTATGCTCGTGAGTTCAGCCAGTCAGAGCTCGCTCGTCGCCTCCGAGGCGCGGCCTACATCTACGTCCGGTTCGGCCTCAGCCAACCGCTCTCTCAGCAGGTCATCAGCTACAACTGGCGCGAACGGTTCACTGCCGCCGAACGTCGGACGATTAAGGAGGCTGCCGCGCGTATCCGCGATATTTGCTCGGATCACGACATCATCTGTGCTGACGAGCCCGTGCTTGCCCCAGACGAAGTGGATGCTACCGAGATCGCCGACGATCACATCATGAACGCCGTCGAAACGGCGCGCGACCGCGGTCTCGACGAGTTCGACAGCGAGCGGGCGGGCAACGCTACGTTCGAGGATTTGGTCTTCTTCGAGCGGCAGGGCTACCTGAATATAGCTGACCGGGGCACGACGACGCGCTCAAAGGGATCGAGCAAGCGGTTCGAGCGCATTAGCGGCCGTAGAGAGACACCCCACGGCGACACTCACCTCCGCACGATGAAGAAGACCGCTGCTCCTCCTGAGCAAACCACGCTCGACGAATACGAGGACGGTCGGCGGCCGACAGATTGGGGACGGATCCGTGACGAGGTACTCGATCCATTCCATCGAGGTGTCGAAACGGTCCTCGAAGAAGTCCGAGAGAACGGTGGCATCCGTGAGCCGGTCATCGCTGCTATCGACATCACGCCGTGGCCGGTCTTCACCTCTCCCTACAAGGACGACGAAGACGTAGCGCGTGGCGACAAGCCAGTGGTGGTGAATGGAGAAGAGCGATACCCGCAGGAAGAGTACCCGGAGATGGTACACGGGCTGACGGAGAAGCACAAGCACGGGTACCAGATGGCGACGATCACCATCATCGGAGAGGATACGCCGATTGTCCTCGGCGTCGAACCAGTGCGCCGGGAATCCGACTGGGAAACGGGAGAAATCGAAAGTACGTCACAGGCACGTCTCGTCGATCGATTGCTGGAACAGGCCGAACAGCACGTCGATATCCATAAAGTGTTCTGTGATCGCGGGTTCGACGCGAACGGCGTTCGGGATGTAATCGACCGCCACGATACGACCTATCTCATCCCGAAGCGCAAGTACCAGGCTGAAATTGAGGACATCGAGGAGTTGGAACAAGAGACTGCAACCAGCGCAGGCGTCGTACGGAACGTGCCGCACTGGCATGAGAGCCGCAGTCATACGGGGACCATCATGTATGTGCCATCGACGAAGAAAGAGGGGGCCTACGCGGTGTTCACCACCAACCGCGATGTTCCAGTAGAGCAGGCTCAAGGATTCGTCAGCCAGTACAAGCAGCGGTGGGAGATCGAAAACGAATACAAGACGATCAAGAAGCACTTCCTGCCGACGGTTGGGTCGATGGACTATCGAATACGGTTCCTGTATTTCGTGATCGGCGTTGTGATGTACAACGTGTGGCGGTTGACGAACCTTCTGTTTCGTGAGGCTGTAGACGTACATCTCGGGGAGCGACCGCCGATTCCAGCCGGCGAGTTCACCGAGATCCTCGCGTTCTGCATCGTGCCGGGCGATTGATGCGAGCTACGTCGTCATCGTGCTCATTGCGTTCCCGATAGCTGCGGGACGCGCCTTCTAACCCTACTCTCGGCTGTTTTCACCGGGTGAGCACCAGCCATGCATTGGACAGGGAGTCGTATTTGGATTGGCTGCGTTTCTGGTCAACGAGAATGGTCACCGTCTACCGGTTTCGCTTGTAGAATCAGTCATCCTCCGAAGTTGTGCGCTGCGAATTCCCCGAAATCTATGCACGAGAAGGCCGCTGAATCGGGAATCATCGCTATTGGCAGACCCAAATCGAGCACTCGCAACTGCCACTCAGCTGATGTCGGCTAGCTAGATTTGTCATGCACAGATCGGCTGTTCATTCTAACTCCCTCTTGCGTGTAGTAAACGAACGGCAGTCTCCATTATCCCGTCATCCCAGCATCAGACCAGAACAACACGAAATAAAGTGGCGTGACATAGCGCCGCCGCTCACGAGTCGGGGCGAACACGGGAGAGGTCGGCGTCAGTCGGGTGGGTCGAGACCGTAGAACTGCTTCGCCACGGTCAGAAATTGGTTCGCATCGACGCGTGGTGAGTACGACCGGTTCTCGCCGTCGATGGCGAGTTTCACGAGCAGATCGACGAGTCGCCAGACGTTATAGAGCACGCACGCGAACGCGAAGTTGAAGAACCGATAGTCGCTCTCGGTCGAGGTGGTTCTGACCATGAAGTGTTTCTGCTTCTTAAACCCGTTCTCGATACCCCAACGACGCCGATACCACCGGATCAGCCGCTCGATCATGTGGATGAATTCCTTCCCGTCCATCTTTTGGCCGTCAGCATCACGCGCCGTCACATACGGGTGGTTCGTCTCGAACACCACTGTCTCGGATGTGTCCACGTCTCCATCCTGTGCTTTCTCCTTGCGTTCTTCAACTTCCTCTTCGCGCTGGATGTCCGCGAGCAGCCGCGAAAACGACATCCGCTCGCTCGGTTCGCCCTCCACATCCTCGAACTCCCACTCGCCGCACAGCTCTGTCCACACTTCTGAGAGGCTGTCGTCTTCATCATCGTCGTCATCGCCCGAACTCGACTGCTGCGGGAGATATATCTGCTTGCGCGTGGGCATGCCGTCGTCGGATTCTTCCTCGGTGACGTGGAAGCGTTCGCCGTTGCAGTACATCCACGCGATGGTCTCGGCCTCATCACTGCGCTCGAAGATGCGCGTCGGGTTGAGATAGTGGACGCCGTACTCCTCGCAGGTCTCCTTCACTGGACCGCTATCGAACTCGCGGTCCATCATCACGAGGTCGAGATTGACCATCTCGGTCGTGTGTTCGAGCAGTTTCTCCACGATCTCATCTTTCGATTGCCCCCGCTCACGTGGAATGGCATCAAGGACGAGCGGCACGTCCATCCCGACGATTTTGAGCACCGCCCACTGGTAGTACTCGTTTCCATCCCTGTGCCCGAGGATATCGTCCTCGTCATCCTCTACGTCGCCAGTGAACGGAAATCCCTTCGTCACGTCGATGGCCGCCCAGAGTTTCCCGGTGAGTTCGCCGTTTTGGCGAGCACGGGCGATGATCATTCGCGTCGTATTCCGCAGCATTGAGCGAATCTCGGCAACCGAGAGCTTGCCGATCTGGTAGCGATGGGTCGAACCGGTTGGGATGCGCTCTCTGGTTGTATCAAGTGAGAACGAGGCTGGGCCGCTACGGGCATACATGTCCTCACGCATTCCCATGTAGGCATGTTGCTCCCAGAAAGCGTTCTCGTGAATCTCCCAGTTCGGTCCCCGGTCGAGCGCGAACGCATCCGTGACGAACGGTTTGGCCTGCTGCCACACCTCGTCGGTTTTCTGTGCGAGCAGTTGGCGTTCCGGACAGTCAGCGGAGTCTGGTTCGTTCGTCTCGCTGGTGCTGACTCGCTCGGGTACGGAGACATCGCAGGCACGCGCGGCTTTCACAATCGCCTCAGCACACTCCTGTACGGCGTCACGTAGAGCCTCGCTGAAGCGGTGGTTCCACGCGCGCCAGAACGTTGATTGGTTCGGCAGCGATTCGAACCCGAGTCCACGACGAAGTGACGGATTCGCTCGGAGATGGTCGTGGAGAGCAGTCTCGTCCCAGCCGTTGATTTCCTCGATGAGGAACGCCCGCACCAGTATTGCCATCGGGTATGGTCCCGAGTACGGCGCTAACGAATCGTGCGCGGCGAACGTGCAATGGTCAATCGGGAGCCGAGAGACCAGCGTCTCGATATCGGCGTAGTCCGTTGCGCGTTCGCATTGCGACTGCACGATGGTAGAGGCATCCGCAACGAACCCGTCGAGAGCATCGTCCGTCCCCTCGAGTCCGTCTTCGAAAAACCGAGTCTGTTCGTGGTAATCGGTAGCGTCGGCGACGAGAGCCGCTGCAACCATCTCCGCCGTGTCGTTCAGCCGGTTCGCAGCGAGTGGTTTCGCGTCGATACGTGCGGTCGTATCGGGTGAATCTGCGTCCGACGGTGAATTTGCATCCATGACATGCATCCATCACCGCCACCACGAGTCCCGACAAGCAGACGCTGGGCAGTGTCGCCCAGTCAATCACGTCCTGTGGTGCGGTAAGTGCCGTGTCATTGAGATTTTGTCGGATACGACAACCATACCGCTGACGATCATATAATTGCCCCGATTTCCACCCGTGCCCTCACTGGGTCTGTGCTCAAACGAATCGTTGTCGATCACTGTCAGTGTCCGTCCATACTGTGGATCACTCCGTCGGCATCCTCGCAGATGGAACGTACTAGTCGTTCTGAGCGTCGAGCAGTGTGAGTTCCATCTCGTCGGCTTCGACCCTCGCACGTTGCGGGGACGGCTCGACGCTTGGAAAACGAAGCGCCGTCACGACGTCGGTCTTCGGGACGTATTTCCACGGGGTCTTCGAAAACAAGTCCGTCCGCGAGGCGTTTCTCGACACCGTGTTCCGCACCGCTACCACTGAGCGTCCGTCTACGACCGAGAAAACCGACTCGCCGTACGCTGCGGCCGCGGAATTAATAGCGCCGGTCAGTTTGTCGGCATTCGCCGACGAAATCGTTCGTTCGTGACCCCGCTTTGCCTCCTGACCTCCGTTTTACGTATTTGTATCGTAGAGTCCACGCTCCTCGTAGACTTCCGCGGCCTCCCGGACATGGGCGGCGTTGAGCGTGGCATCGTACTCGTCTTCGAGTTCGTCCGCGATATCGTGGAGTTTCTGTTTTTCGGCTCCGCTCGGCCGGAGGGCGTTGTAGATATCGAGGATCCGGTCATCGGGAACCAGCGTGAGCTCGGCCGCCCGTCTGAAGTTTTGGGCAAGCTGGGTCCGGCCCGCCTCGTCGGCGATCCGGGCCTGTTCTTCGAGCGTCTCGGGCGCGATGTCGAGGTCTGCGCCGTCAATCTCACCCTCAACCACTTTTTCGAGCGTGATCTCCGAAAGTTTGGTGCCGTTTTGTGTTTCGACGTCATCAGGGCTGTCACCGAGCGGATACTTTGTTTCGTTCGACATAGTTACTCAAATCGTACCTCCATCTCTGTCGGGTCGCGCTCGTCGCGGTACTCCATTTCCTTGATGTGCCAGAGCGCCGCAAAGGCTTGATATTTGGGGCGGGCCATCGGGTCGTTCCCAACGGGCACCGGCTCCGGCGATTCGCCCTTCGCATATCGCGCTGCGTTCGTCCCGATCGCCCGGAACGTTTCAAGGTCGATCGAGGGGGCCTGCGGGAAGAGTTCAAGGTTGTTCAATGGAACGAGGTCGTGCTGGTGGATCAGTGTCGTCCCGCGGGTCTGGATGCCGATGGCGATGCCCGATCCGCTGAGCTTCGCGCCACGTAGTCCGATGTCCCCGAGATCGAGGCTGTCGTAAAACCGCACCACCCGCGAGGTGACGCCCTCCTCTTCGATCCCCGCCATCATCTCGCGGATGGCGTTGGCGTGTGTGACTCCGGCGAGGGTTTCGTCCTTCATCTCGTTGAACCCCGCGCTTATCGAGATCACCACCTCGTCGTCGTCCGTGCCCGCTTCGGCGAGACCCGTCTCGGCGAGCATCAATCGCCGCTCGGTTCTCTGCTGCTGTGCCTGTGCCATGGCTTAGATGTCCTCCGGGTCAACCGCAAAACGAATCTTCTTTTTTTCTTCCCAATCCTCGCCATCGAGGCGGTGTCCCGTACCGGGACCCTCGTACTCGTTGGGGTCGTTGACCGCGCTGAGGACTTCGAAGTCGCCGTCGCCCTCGAATACCCCCGAGGTCTGGATGTAATCGCCCGCGATCCGGCCCTTCAGGATTCCCAATAAATTCTCCGCGATGTCCTCGAAGCCGTTCTCGGCAAGGATCGTCACCACGTCCGCGCCGGTGACGTTTTCGTCGATCAGTTCCTCCGCGGCCTCGATGTCGGCGGCAGTACTCCGCTCGGGCATGTCCTCGCTGCCGTCGGCGTAGATCGCGGCCTCAACCTCCTCGTCAGTGATCGGCGGGAAGCCGAGTTCCTCGAAGACGACCTGAAGTGCCTTCACCGCGCGCTCGCGGTATTCGAGCACCGTCTCCTCCTCGACCGGCCGCGTGCCTCCTTCAACCTGAAGGTCGCGTTGCATCACGTTGTACTCGTCGTAGTCCCCTGAATCGAATGTCGACCCCGCGAACATATCATCATAGTTCGGCATCGAGCTATATCCCGAGAAAATGAAATCGGTGCCGGCGAGGAACTGGGGCATCATCCGGGCGGTCCGGCGCTTGTCCGAATGGGTGAACGTCTGGTCGTTCCCCGAAGCGACTTCGAGGTCTGCCAGCATCGTAATGAGGTTCTCGGCGGCGACCTCCTTGACCCCCGCTGGCACCGACGTCGGAATGGCGATACAGCTGATCCCCCCGTTCTGGAGACCCTGCACACCACACCCCTTCGTGACGAGAATGCACCGGGCTTCGAGGTACAGCATAGATTTGCCCTCGGCTTGGCCCATGTTGAGCTCGGAGCCAGCCCCCGAGGTGTAGCGCATCTTCACGCCGCGCGAGGCGTAGCCCGACGCGAGGAACGCCTTCGACCACGGTGTATCGTCACCGTCCTTGAACACGCCCTCGGTGCCGTACACCGAGACCGTCTCGGCGTAGCCGGTCAGCCCCCGCATCCCGAGTTCGAGTTCGGTGGCCTCCTCGACGGCACACTGGGTAATCACGCCGCCGCGCCCGCACTGGGTACCGATCTGCTGGGCGAGCGCGGTCAGCGGGGCCATCCGCGCCACCCCGACGGTGTTCTCGGCCTCGTGGAAGCCTCGATACGCGGCCTCTGCCCCATCAGCGGCGATCTGGGCCACGTTGTCCTCGACGCTGGTGACATGACACTGATTCGCAGGGGTGCCGCGCGCCCGCATCTTCTTCATTGCCATGATGATCTCGGGGACATCGAGGTGGTTGACGACCTCCACGAGTTTGGCCGGTGTCATCGCGGTCGAGCGTTTCACTATCTCCTTGCGCGAGACGTTGATGTCTACCAGATCGCGGGCGAACTCGACCGAATCGGTCGCCATCGCATCCTCAACCTGATCGACGTTGATGGTGTAATCCGCGATGAATCGGTCGATAAAATCGAATTCATCTCGAGTTTTGCCGTCCATCTCCACGATCTCCCCGTCTTCGACCGTGACGCTCGGGTCGGGATCGTTCGGGCTTTCCATTGCCACGAAGCCGACCTCCGGCCACTCGTTAACGAAGCCGTCCTCGGTGATCGCGCGGTCGTCGAGTGCCTCGAACCGTTTCGAACGCTTCGGCTCACCCTGTTCGTGCTGGCCCGAACCGTCGCCGATTGGTGTGGTATCGTCACTCATTCCGTGTGCCATTGGGTGTAACGAACACTTATACCCGTCATTTTATATCATGACATAAAACAATTAAGGATTGTATAGTACTATTCAATTTGCAGTTGGACGATTCATCATGAATCCGTCAAGTGGTAAAATTCCTCGCGGCCACCCGGTGATCCCGTCGAAGTCGAATATCGATATCGGTACGCCGAATCAGCCGCTCTCGAACGCTTCGATGCCGGCTTGCGCGACTTCCATATCTTCCGATGCATCCCCGCCCGACACCCCGATTCCACCGACGACCGTTCCGTCTTCGTCCGTGAGTTGGTACCCCCCGCCGAAGGTCACGATCCGTCCGCCGTTGGTGGTTCCGAGACCATACAGCGACTCGCCCGGCTGGGAGACCTCGTGGATGGTATCGGTGTCCATCTTCAGCGATACCGCGGAGTAGGCCTTGTTTTGGGAGATATCGATGCTGGCGAGCAACGCCCCATCCATCCGATGGAACGAAACGAGGTCCGCTCCATCGTCCATAATGGCGATACACATTGGGACATCAATCTCAAGCGCTTTCTCCTCCGCGGCCCTGATCAAGTCCCGCGCCGTGCCTGCAGTTATTCCTGACATGTGCGAGTCCGTCTTCCTGTTCTCTGTTCGGTATAAAAACTGCGTGTCAATATCGCGAATCGTGGGTTTCGAACCTGAAATTGGCTCCGCGCGGCCAGAGGAACATATTTCAAAACGCTACCCGTTTTTGCCCGTCATGGGGTATATCGCCGGGGTCGATATCGGGAATTCGAGTACCGAAGTCGCGCTTTCACGCCGATCGGGGGACGGGGGAAACGAGTTCGTCTCGAACGCGCTGCACAGGACGACAGGGTTGAAGGGAACCCGAAAGAACGTTCCCGGCGTACTGAACGCGTTGGGACAAGCGGCGGAAAAAGGGGGTATCGACGTGAGTCAGATCGATCGGGTGCTTCTCAACGAGGCCGCCCCGGTGATCGGCGACGTGGCGATGGAGACCATCACCGAGACCGTGATCACCGAATCCACGATGATCGGCCACGACCCCTCGACACCGGGCGGAGTCGGTCTCGGGGTCGGTGAGGGCGTCGAGATCACCACCGAGATGGGAGAGCGCTCGCCCGACGATCCGATGGTGTTCCTCGTGCCCGAAACCATGGATTTCGCGGCGGCGGCAGAAACCATCGAAAAGTGGTCCGCGGCGGGCTATGAGGTCGCTGGCGCGGTGGTCCAGCGCGACGACGCGGTGTTGATCCATAATCGGATCGAGGCCGAGATCCCGATCGTGGACGAGGTCTCCCAGATCGAAAAGATCCCGCGCGGCCAGCCCACCGCCGTTGAGGTCGCCCCCCAAGCCACCGGCCGAACGATCAACGATCTCTCGAATCCGTATGGTATCGCCACCGTCTTCGACCTCTCGGCCGACGAAACTCAAAAAATAATTCCGGTTGCGCGTGCGCTGGTCGGTAACAAGTCCGCGGTGGTGATCGAAACGCCCGAAGGCGATGTCGAGGAACGAACCATCCCCGCCGGAAACCTCGAAATTATCGACGACCGCGGCAACGCGACCGAAGTCCCGGTCGACGAGGGGGCCGAGGTCGTCATGGACGCCGTGATGGAGAGTTGGCCGGTTGCAGACGTGCGCAGTGAGAGCGGATCGAACATCGGCGGAATGTTGAGCCGGGCGTGCGACAGCATGGCTGAAGTCACCGACCAACCCGTCGATTCGATCGAAATTCGGGACATTATGGCGGTCGATACCCTTGTGCCCCAACGGATCGAGGGTGGGGTCGCGGACGAACACCGCATGGAGAGCGCGGTCGCGCTGGCCGCGATGGTCAAAACCCAACAACTCCCGATGCAACAGATCGCCGACGGGATCGAAGCGGAACTCGACACGGAGGTCGTGATTCAGGGCATTGAAGCTAACATGGCGGTGCTTGGGTCGCTTACGACGCCGGGAACCGACTACCCGCTGGCGATCCTCGATATGGGCGGCGGCTCGACCGACGCGGCCTACATGCACGCCGATCGAACCGTCGATTCGATCCACCTCGCGGGCGCGGGCGATCTCGTCACGATGCTGATCGACTCCGAACTCGGTCTCGACGACCGCGACCTCGCCGAGGCGGTCAAGAAATACCCCGCGGCGCGGGTCCGGGACCTCTTTACTATCCAACAGGAGGACGGCACGGTGGACTTCCTCGACAGTCCTGTCGAACCGGAGCTGTTCGGCCGGACGGTGTTGCTCGACGGCGACGGGATGCAGGTCGTTCCCGCCGACGAATCTGCCGAGGAGATCCGGCGGGTCCGCCGCCGGGCGAAGCGTAACGTGTTCGTCGCCAACGCCGAGCGCGCGCTCGACCTGATCACGCCCACGGATTCGATCCGCCAGCTTCCGTTCGTGGTGATGGTCGGCCGGTCGGCCCTCGATTTCGAGATCCCGGAGCTGATCTCGGACGCGCTGGCGGAATACGGCATCGTGTGCGGCCGCGCAAACGTCCGGGGCGAGATGGGACCGCGCAACGCCGTCGCCACCGGTCTCGTCCTGTCGGGCGGCGGCGGATCGTCGGTCGATTTCGAGATCCCCGAATCGTTCGCCGCGTCGCTTGATCGATCAACCACGGACTGACCGCCATTCACCTAACGGCTCGTAGTGTCCGACGGATCAATCGCCGCCCCCTCGCTTATGTGACCACGGGTTGAATAAGCCGGTATGAGCGGATGTCGCGGCCCGATCGAGACCGACGACGAGATCCCGCGGATCCACGTCTGGTGTCTCGGCGACCGGGAGCCGGAGTCGGTCGCGTTCGTAGAACGCGGCATCGAAGAAGAAGGTGTCTCGTGGGTCGTTGGGTCGGAGTTTGAGGGCAACGCAGCCGTTGTCGCCCACGAAGCCGCGATCGCGTCGTCGCTTGGCATCGGCGTATGTGTGGCACCCGACCCGCGCATCGTAGTCCACGACGAGCGCCTTCCCGACAACGATCCGATCTTCGATGCGTTTGACACCTCGCCCGAATGCGCCAGACGGCTCGGATCGAACGCGGCCCGGCTTGCCAAGGGTACATCGCTAAAACCGATTTCAGTCTGAAATTTAGTAAGTGGATGACCATGACCGATAGATTATGGGACCAATCTTAGCAGTTTAAATATCGTAGGTATTCGCACATGAACAATCTACCTAGCCGAGTTCAGATTGAATGGACAAACGTAATCCGATATGGGGTAGTCCATGACGTTGCCCGTTCCACGTCGCCTCCGTCTGACAATTATTGCCAATAAACGCCGCACAACCAATGCAGTCCTTAAATGCTAAATGCGATGAAAATAAACTTGTAGGTACTGATCTGTGACGGTCGATTCGAGATTCTTCATTCGGATTGAGGGCATTTCACAAATCCAGTCCACGATGGATACCTCCGTTGATTCAGTCCGGCAGCGCGAAACAGTCGATGAGACAGCACAAGCGGACTGTTCTTTTTGTATTTCTCACTCGGTCAGAGGCACTTCGATTCGGTCGTGGATAGGTCCTTCACGATCTGTGAGATGCTGTGGGATCCGATTGTTTGCAACGGCAAGCGCCTCGGCAACGATACTATAGGCTATCTGGTGAGGTGAATCGCCACCGAGATCGAGACCGATGGGCGTATAGATGCGACTCGTATCGTCTTCGGTAATCTCGACACCTTCATCGGCGAAGTCCTCAAGCATCTCCTCGAAGCGCTCCTGTGGACCCATCAGACCGATGTACTGAACGGGTGTGCCGATGAGATCTTCGACCGCGAGGCGGTCATCGATAAAGTTGTGGGTCATCACGACCACGTAGGTGTCGTCATCGAACTCGATGTCGTCCCCGAGGTCCGTCGGCGAGGTCGCGCGAACGGCGTCGGCCGCGGGGAAGTTCTCACCGCTTGAAAGTGCACCGCGGAAGGTGACGACTGTGACCTGAAAATTGACCCGTTTTGCGAGTTCCACCACCGGATTGACATCGGGTCCCGATCCGACTACGACGAGATTCGACGGTGCTTCGATGCCCTCGACGAACACCTCAACGGTCCCGTCGTCGGTTTCGACGCCCACTGTGTCCGTCTTCCCCCGTTCGAGGAGGGTCGCCGTCGGCTCCCGCAGTTCCTCACACAGCCAGCCGGGCAGGTCGTCTGAAAATCCCGTCTCCGGGTCGTAAAAACTACGCTCTCCGAGCGGGCGGTCACCATCAGTGACGGTCACGACACCGCAGTCGCCGCCGTTCGTCACGCGTTCTACGACCGGCCGATAGCTCTCATCGAGCGGTTCGAGGAGGACGGTAATAATCCCGTTACAGCCCATGCCGAGACCCCAGATGTCATCATCGCCGGTGAGGTCGTAGGTTTCGATACGGGGCTGGCCAGCGTCAAGGACGTCGCCAGCGAGTCCCCTGACCTCGTCTTCGAGACAGCCGGCAGTGAGGCTGCCAGCACTGTCGTCGGCCTCGATGAGCATTTTCGCGCCGGGACGACGGTAGGCGCTCCCTTCGACATCAATGATCGTCGCCAGCACGGCGTCGACGTCTCGGTCGAGTGTCTCGCCGATGGCGGACAGTACCTCGGTTTCGGTCATTTTCCAGCTCGTGTTTGTCATCGTTTCGTTGGATGTGATTTGGGGTCAGTACTCAATCAGGCTTTCTCCCGTCGAGCGTTGTGTTTGTAGCCGATACGGGCCGTTGAGTCCCTGTCGGCGGAGTTGACGGGCGATTTCGCTAAAGTCCGATGAACCGCCGAATGTGAATTACCCATCGAGATACGACAGTGCGGCAGCCATCCCACGGGCAGTCGGCTCGTAGGCCGCCTCGGCTCCGAGCGGTGCGAGTCCACCGCCCGGCCCGTCCTCGGGTAGCTTTGCGGGTCCGCTCGCATCGAGACCGGCAGTGAGTCGTCACCAGAACTCGGCGAACAGGTCGTCGAACGACGATTTGTCGGGCTGTTCGGTGATGAGACATGCCCGGAGCGCGACGCGTGCGCGCTCGTGTTCGTGCCGGCGTTTGCAGGAACGTTTACGCCGGCCCATCGGAGTGTGCGCACGAATCGGATGTTCCACAGTTCGTCGTGCACGTGGTCGCGTGCGGCGACGAAATCCGGAACGGATTCTTCGATGTTTGCTTTGCTAACCATCAGTCTGCCTCCGCGCGGGCGGTTTCTGCGGCGTCGCAGAGTGTTGCGAGCAGGTCGTCATCGACGCGCTCTACGTCTTTGATTTCCTTCAGCAGACAACCCAACGTGTTCTGGATTTCCTCGTGGCTCAGGGTTCCGTTCTCGCTTTCGTGACGGAGGGCGGCGACCGCCCGCGCCCAGTCGATGGTTTCTGCTGCTCCCGGTGGTTTGAGCAGTGGTTCTTCGCGGAGCCGTCCGGCTATCGCACACAATTCAGCGGCGACTGCTCCATCGAGTTCGGGGACTTTGCGTTCGAGAATCGCCCGCTCTTTCTCGAACGACGGTGGCGCGACGTGCAAAAACAGACACCGGCGCTTCAGCGCGTCACTCAGTCCTCTCGTGCGGTTCGAGGTGATGACGACGACTGGCGGTGTTGTCGCGCTCACCGTGCCGAGTTCGGGCACGCTCACCTGAAAATCCGAGAGAATTTCGAGCAACAGCGCCTCGAACTCCTCGTCAGCCCTATCCACCTCGTCGATGAGGAGTACCCGTGGGCTGTCGCCCCGCAGCGAGCGCAACAGCGGCCGCTCTAAGAGGTACTCCTCGCTGAACACCGACTCATTCGTGTCTGCGCCATCGGCCTGCATCGAGAGCAGTTGCTTCGTGTAGTTCCACTCGTACAGCGCACTCTCTGCGGTGAGTCCCTCATAACACTGGAGGCGAACCAGTTCGGCGTCGAACCCACTCGCGAGAACTTTGGCGAGTTCGGTCTTGCCAGCTCCGGGTTCGCCTTCCACGAGCAGGGGTTTGCCGAGACGAAGCGCCAACTCAACTGTGGTAACGATATCATCGCCGGCAACGTAGTCCTCACTCTCGAAAGCCTGCCGAACATCGGTCTCGGTTACGTCACTGAACGCCGAGGGCGTTCGTTCGCTCATGGTGTGTTCTTCGTCAGTCATACACGTAGCCTTCTCGTTTGCATCGCACCGTCGGGATGCAGACACGGCGAATCGGCCTCGAACCTGCTGGAACACGCGGTTCAGTCGGCTGCCACAGACGCGGAACCACCGTCCATCGCCGCCGTCAGCGCTCGCTCGGTGTACACCTCCAGTAGCTGGGCCCGGAACTCGTTCGAAGCTTGCAAGTCGTCCATCATCATCGCTACGTCGAGGTCGTCGCCAGCGTGTCCAGCGGCCGCTTCGATACTATCGTCATCGAGTGAGCCACCCGCCAGAGCGTCCTCGACGGATTCGAGCCGTACTCCGTGGTCCATCACGCCGTTCGCGCCGACGCTCGCGGATTCAACAGTATCGCCGTCAGTATCGAGCAGTGCGGCGACGCCGACCATCGCGTAGCCCGAGGACGGACTCGGTTTTTTGGCATAGGTCCCGACCGCACCGTCCGCCGATGGCACCTCGATGCGCGTGAGGAGTTCGTCCGGTGCGAGGTCGGTCGCGTACATCCCGAAGAAGAAATCGTCCGCCGGAACCGACCGCTCACCATCTGGACCTTCCGCGACAAGTGTCACATTTGAGGCGAGCGCTGCACCCGGCAGGTCGGCGGCCGGGTCCGCGTGTGCGAGGTTTCCGCCAATAGTCCCTCGATTGCGAACTTGCACGTCGCCGACTTGTCGAACCGTATCGGCCAGCGCAGGTGCGTGCTCGGCCACCGCATCGGCATTGGCGATATCGCTGTACCGCGTCATCGCACCGATGGAGAGGGTATCACCATCGATCTCGACACCCTGCATCGCGTCGACGCCGCTGATATCGATGAGGACATCAGGACTCGATAATCCAGTTTTCATCGCCGGCAGAAGACTGTGCCCACCGGCAAGCAATTCCGTTTCCGCACCCGAGTACTCGTTGAGCAAGTCGAGCGCTTCTCCGACGCTTTCTGCCGTGTAGTAGTCGAACTCGTCGGGGTACATCAGTTATCGCCTCCGTTCTCTCCGCCATCCGCTGTCGCACTGTCGTTCACCGCCTGCCAGACCGCTTCGCTTGAGAGTGGCATGTCGATATGGTCAACACCAAATGGCTGGAGCGCGTCCGTGACCGCGTTCACCACGGCCTGCGGGGCCGCGATGGTGCCCGCCTCGCCGACGCCCTTCACGCCGAGCGGATTGTGTGGTGAGGGCGTCACCGTGCTATCAGTCTCCATTTCGGGGATGTGCTCGGCTTTCGGCACTGTGTAATCCTGCATCGATCCCGTCATGAGGTTGCCGTTGTCGTCGTATTCGGCCCCTTCATAAAGCGCCTGCCCGACACCCTGCGCGACGCCGCCGTGGACCTGTCCTTCGACGATTTTGGGGTTGATTTGCGGGCCAACGTCATCAACCGCGGCGTAGTTCTTGAACTCGATTTCGCCCGTCTCGGGGTCCACTTCCACGACTGCAACGTGTGTCCCGAACGGGAACACGAAGTTGTCGGGGTCGTAGAACGAGGTCTCCTCTAATCCCGGCTCCATGCCTTTTGGCATATCGTGGGCGAGGTAGGCCTGCTGGGCGATTTCTTGGATACTCATTGAGCGCTCGGGCGCACCAGCCACTGAGAACTCGCCATTCTCGAATTCGATGTCCTCCTCGCCGGCCTCCATGAGGTGGGCGGCGATTTTCTTTGCCTTTTCAACGACTTTCTGGGAACTCGTCGCTAACGCACTGCCGCCGACCGCTGCGGAGCGCGAACCATATGTCCCCATCCCTTGGGGAATCTCGTCGGTGTCGCCCTCCACGATCTCGATGTCGTCGTAGGGGATGCCCAACTCGTCGGAGACGATCTGGGCATACGTCGTTTCGTGGCCCTGCCCGTGGCCCGAGGTGCCACAAAAGGCCGTAACCGTTCCCGAGGGGTGAATTCGGACCAGCCCGGACTCCCACAGTCCTGCCTGTGCGCCGAGTTGTCCCGCGAGTTCGGAGGGTGCGAGACCACACGCCTCGATATACGAGGAAAACCCGATGCCGAGATACCGACCTTCGTCGCGGAGTTCCTCTTGCCGGTCACGGAGGTCGTCGTAATCGACCATATCGAGCGCCTTGTCGAGCGCGGGTTCGTAGTCGCCGCTGTCGTACGAGACCGCGACGGGTGTCTGGTGGGGGAAGCCGTCCTCAGGGATGAAGTTCTGTCGCCGGAACTCCGCCGGGTCCATATCCATTTCGCGCGCGCCGAGCGTTGCCAGCCGTTCGACCACGTACAGCGCCTCCGGGCGGCCTGCTCCGCGGTAGGCATCGGTCGGCGCACTGTTCGTGAAGGTCCCGATGACGTGACAGTGGATGGCCGGGATGTCGTACTGCCCCGAGAGCAGAGTGCCATAGAGATAGGTTGGAATGGCCGGCGCGAACGTCGAGAGGTACGCGCCCATGCTCGCGTAGGTCTCGACGCGCATCCCGGTAATCGTCCCCTCCTCATCCATCGCCAACTCGGCGTTCGTGACGTGGTCACGTCCATGGGTACCAGTCAGATAGCTTTCAGAACGGGTTGCGGTCCATTTGACTGGGCGGCCGGTCTCCTTCGCACACCACGAGACGAGCGCCTCGTCAGGATAGTGGGCGATTTTGTTCCCGAACCCACCGCCCACGTCGGGAGCCACGACGTGGATTTTGTGTTCGGGCACGTCCAACACGCCGGCCATCAGTTGGCGGTGGAGATGAGGATTCTGGGAAGTCATCCGAATCTCCAGTTCCTCGGTCCCCGGTTCATACTCGGCCATAGTTGCCCGTGGCTCCATCGGATTCGGAATCAGCCGCTGGTTTTCGAGGTCAACTTCGACTGTGTGGGCTGCATTCTCGAACGCCTCGTCGGTTTCGTCGGCGTTGCCGATCTCCCAGTCGAACGCCTGATTCGGCGGCACCACCTCGATTTCCTCGTCATCTTCCGTATCGGTCGGGTCCTCACTCCACTCGTGGAGTGCCGGGGCGTCCTCGGCGACGGCCTCTTTGGGGTCGGTGACGGCATCGAGGCGGTTGTAATCCACGTCGATAGCGTCGGCCGCGTCCTGTGCGAGGTAGCGCTCCTCGGCGACCACGACCGCGATGCCGTCGCCCTGATAGCGCGCACGGTCGGTCGCCAGCAGCTGATGCGAGGGCGTATTCAGGTCCGGGAGCAACCACCCAGTCGGCACCTCGCCGGGAACGTCGAGATCGGCGGCGGTGTAAACGCCGATTACTCCATCCATCTCTTCGGCCTCGCTCGTGTCGATGTCTCCGATTTCGGCGTGGCCGTACTGACTCCTGAGTACGGCCATGTGGGCCATGTCAGGCCGTTGGATGTCGTCGGTATATTCAGCCTCACCAGTAATCAGCGAGGGGTCCTCGCGACGCTCGACCGACGAGCCGAGCACCGATTCGATATCGATTTCGTCGGATTCGATTGTTTCGCTTGACATTCAGTCATCACCTCCGCCGTCCGTGGCCGTCGCCTCCGCACTCATCTCATCGGCAGCGAACTCGACCGCGTTGACGATATTCTGATAGCCCGTGCATCGACAGAGGTTGCCCTCGATGGCCTCGCGGATTTCCGCCTCGTCGGGGTCGGAGTTTCGTTCGAGGAGGTCGTTCGCCGCGAGCATCATCCCCGGCGTACAGTACCCACACTGCAGCCCGTGTTCTTTCTGGAACCCCTCCTGAATCGGGGCGTAGGTGCCATCCTCGGCAAGTCCCTCAACGGTGTCGGCCTCACTGCCGTCGGCCTGCACCGCAAGCACCGTACAGGATTTTACCGCGTCGCCGTCCAAATGGACTGTACACGCCCCGCAGGTCGAGCTTTCACAGCCGACGTTCGTGCCGGTGTAACCCAACTCGTCGCGGAGGGCGTGGACCAGCAACGTCCGCGAGTCCACTGTGAGTTCGTGGTCTGTGCCATTTACTGTAAGTTCGATATCGTGTTCTGCCATGGGTTCAGTTCGTATCGGATCGACCGAGAAGCCGGTCAACGATGCCTTGGTCTTCCGAACTTTGCTCCGCTGCCTCCTCGACCTCGCCGCCTTCGGCGATTTCGCGCTGGCGAATTTCGTCCTGCACCGACGAGAAAAACCGCTTCACGACTTGGTTCGCGGCGGGGTTGATGACGCGCTGGCCCATCTGCGCGATGCGGCCGAACACCTCGGCTTCGGCCGTCCAATCGACTTCCACCCCGTCGTCGGTCGCGTCGAGGTCCATCCACGCGGTCATCTCGAAGGAGCTATCGCCCGCTGAGCCTTCGCCGCCGGCCTCCATGTAGGGCTGGTCGCGCTCCTCGATTGTGACAACCGTCTCGAAGGTCGGATTTACCGGGCCGATGCTAATACCGATGACGCCGGCGTAGTGATTCCCCTGCTCGAACGCGCGCTCGGCGATGGTCTCTGGGTCAGAGGTCGGTTCGACATCGCGGTCCCCGTGTTCCTCGCGCAACGCGTCGAAGTCGACATCCGTGTCCTCAACTTCGACGAGAAACTGGCAGCCAGGTAGCGCGTTCTCGATCATTACCGGATCCGAGAGCGCGAGCCATACCTCCTCCGTTGTCGTATCGTTAAGTTTGAATGTTCCACTGAATTTCATAGTGTCTCACTGTCCTTGGTCCGTAATTACAAGCTATCAATCACCGATCAACCATTCCATTTAAAATGGTTTGTTTCGTGATTGTTCTATTGGTTAGCTAGTGAAGTCGGTACAGACTGGGATTCCGAGTGTGTTGAAGTCAGTCATCGCAGCCAGTTCATCTGGAACTTCGTGGATATCGATCGTCTTGTTGACGAGCGTTGCCGGGTCAAGCTTGCTTGACTCGATCATGTCCAGCATCTCACTGTAACGCGAGGGCTGGAGACCGAGCGAGCCGTGGAAATCGATCTCCTTGGAGACGAAGTCATCGACCGGCAGTGGAACCATTCCCTCTTCTTCGGAAGTGGTCAACCCGATCTGAACGTGCGTTCCTCCCTTGCGGAGGCTATTGACTGCGTTCTGACACGTCGTTTTGATACCAAGTCCGTCGGCAGAAACATCTGCTCCACCGTTAGTGATATCTTGGACTTCGCCAGCGGGATCGTCGACTTCGGAAGCGTTAACCGTAGCGACCGCACCAAGTTCTTCGGCCTTGTCGAGGTTCTCGTCTTTGAGATCCACCCCGATTACATTACCACCAAGCGCATCAGCGATGTGGACGGCTGAAAGACCGATGCCACCACACCCGTGAATTACCACGTCATCACCGGCGCTCACGGGTGCGCGATGCGCCATCGCGTGAAACGAGGTCATGAACCGGCAACCACACCCCGCAGCCGTTTCGGCGTCGATACTGTCTGGGAGCGGCACGGCGTTGACATCGGCGTGTGGGATGTGAACTTCCTCAGCGAATGCACCGGGGGCTTGGTTCATGAACCCAAGCCCAACGTGGTTCTCACAGATGTTCTCGCGACCGTTCCGGCACAGGTCACAAGTACCACACGCGAGGTTGAACGGAATTGCGATTTCTTGACCCTCTTCGACGGTTTCAACATCCTCACCGACGGAAACGATACGGGCAGTGGGTTCATGGCCAAGAACGTGTGGCGGATCAGGCCGGTATCCGAACCAGTCCCAATCTCCCTGCCAACAATGCCAATCTGATCGGCAGACACCACACCCAATGAGTTTGGCGACAGCCCCATCGGGTTCTGGTTCAGGACGGTCGACGTCCTGGACGGTCAACGGCTCCTGAAACTCCTCCAGTACTACTGCCTGCATGGCAGTTACACCCATACCCGGCCACATAATGAATGTTTTGAAAAAATACGTAGGATTTCAGCCAGTAAGATTATTTTGAAATGTAGAATCCAGTTTGAGATTATAATATCTTCATAGCAGGGCCGCTTATGAGAGATTCTAATTTGAATATCATGAATCATACTGTGTGGAATCTACATTGTCTAACACCACTTCTGAGTCTAATCGGAGATCAGGCAGGAAAGACGGTTTGTCAATATGAAATCAGAAAATCTTATGCATCAGGGTGGGTATGAGATGATAACACGTGACATCTAACTCTCAGCCGTCGGCCGAGAGTTCACAAGAGGTTATTGAGAGACATGAGCAAGCTGCACGAGAGCTGATTCAAGACCGAGAGCTTCAACTATATATCGGAGGTGAGTGGGTAGACAGTACCGGTAGCGAACTATTAGACATTTACGACCCGACCACTGGGAGAAAACTGGCGACAGCTCAGGCCGGAAATGATGCTGACATCGAACGAGCTGTTACAGCTGCGTGGCGTGGCTTCGAGACTTGGGATGATAAATCGGTAGCCCAACAACAAGTCATTCTTTCAGAGATAGCGAGCCGAATCGAAGCCCGACAGGAAGAGTTCGCAAGACTTGATGCACTTGATAACGGCAAACCATTAGTAGAAGCCCGAGATGACATTGATCTTGTTGTAGATCATTTTCGGTATTTTGCAGGCGCGGCCCGGACGTTGGAAGGAACAACTATCCCCGCAGAAGATGACCAACACATAGAGACGGTTCGGGAGCCGTATGGCGTCGTCGGCCAAATAATTCCTTGGAACTTCCCACTATTGATGGCCGCATGGAAGCTTGCGCCAGCTCTGGCAGCAGGAAATGCTGTAGTGTTGAAACCTGCCGAAGAAACCCCATTATCGTTAGTTGAATTCATCCGCGAAATCGATGATCTCATTCCAGATGGACTACTGAATATTGTCACTGGCTACGGTCCCGAGGCTGGTGCATCGCTCGTTGAACACCCGCGCGTGCGCAAGATTGCGTTCACCGGATCAACGGAGGTCGGTCGCGGCGTGATGAAGGGAGCAGCGAATACCCTCAAGGACATCTCCTTGGAATTGGGTGGCAAAAGTCCACTTATCATTTTCCCAGACGCGGCTCTCGATCGAGCGGTTGAGGTCGCCATCGACGCGATGTTCTACAACGCTGGGGAGTGTTGCTGTGCGGGGACACGGTTGTTTGTCCATGAATCACTATGTGATGAATTCACACAAAAATTCGCCGACGCTGCGGATGATATCGTCCTTGGCGATCCTTTGCTTGAAAAAACTGAAATGGGTCCGAAAATATCGCCAAGGCAGGTTCAAAGAACTGAACGATATATTCATCTTGCCGAAGAGGTTGGTGGTCAAATTGTCACTGGTGACAAACAACTTGGGGAAGGGCGACTCGCTGGCGGATACTTTGTTGTTCCAACGGTTGTTGAGGGTGCACCGCATAGAACGCGCGTTGCCCAAGAAGAAATTTTCGGCCCAGTAGAGCTTGTGTTCGAATGGAGCGACTATGATAATCTAATAGATCGAGTCAACGATGTCAGCTTTGGTCTCGCTGCTGGCATCGTTTCTGAAAATATTTCCACTACTCGGCGTGCTGCTCGCGATATTGAGGCTGGGAACATCTGGGTAAATCAATATAACGAATTCCCAGCTGGCCAGCCATTCGGTGGGTACAAACAATCCGGTATCGGTCGGGAAATAGGCAAAGAGACAATCAAGGCATACACACAGACAAAGACGCTAAATTTCAAAATCGATTAAGATGTCATCTTCTAGTATTGATATCTAAATCAACTACAAATCAATAAGATGCCAGACGCATGCTTCGAATTTTGAGAAAGGTTTTTAAGTACGCTCTCACACTATAAGGATGATAACCGATGGGTGTTTCAGAGAATTCATTTGATGATGATCTCACACCCAGAGATATCGTCCTCCTCAAAGCAAGAATTGAAAATCCAACTGTATCAGTGCGAAAAATTCGCGATATACTTGAGGACGAATACGGAATCTCGCTATCACACAATCGCGTAAATGAACTCCTCCATGAGATGGAGACGGACGAGGTATTACAGACGCAAGTAGTGCCTAATGTAGAGCTTTTTGACTATTATCTCTTCCGTATTGCGTTCCATTACCCAAATTTCGAGGAACAATGGGAAAAATGCTATTGGGAATTGAGCGAAGACCCACATGTGGTGTTTTTCACTAATGCTGACGACTACTACCACTGGATCCTTATTACCCAGTTTCACGACGACCGCGGAGCCGAGCAATGGATGCACCACTTCTTCAAGAATCACGGCGATCTAATTGCGCAGTTTGATAACACCAAGCTGCCCTCAATACACAAATTCTATACCTCCGG
Source organism: Halococcus sp. AFM35 (assembly GCF_051195015.1). NCBI lineage: Archaea > Methanobacteriati > Methanobacteriota > Halobacteria > Halobacteriales > Halococcaceae > Halococcus > Halococcus sp. AFM35. Next base: position 10,001 of record NZ_JBNTJU010000027.1, on the reverse strand, counting down.
TGATGTTCTCAACGAGCGACTGTGGGAAACCGAAGAAGGTCGTGAATACCTCCAGAATTCCCGCGACAAAGGCGAGAACAGTGACTCTGCTTTAGTTGAACACGAAGACAACTCTCCCCAAACAATTTCGCCCTGGGAAGAGAAAACCGACTAACGCGCTACGGCACTATTAGATTGAGACCTCCAGTCCGAGTGCTTTGACTGGTGGTCATTTTTCTAATATCTTGTGGCTTCGATTCAACGCTGATGTCGGCTAGGTCGATTTGTCATGCACAGCCTCCCTATTCATTCCAATGTGCTCTCGTATGTACTAAATGAAGGGCAATCGCCATCAGTTCATAATCTCGGTATCAGACCCTCGCAGTGCGAACTAAAGTGGCGTGAAACAGCGCCGCCGCTCACGAATCGGGCGAATACGGGAGAGATCGGCGTCAGTCGGGTGGGTCGACGCCGAGCGCGGACTCGTCGGACTGTTCCTACTCATGGCCGTGCTGATGCCGATATTCGGATCCGTGAACGGCTGGACACTGTTCGCCGTCGCAGGCCTCTTCGGGCTCGTCGTCTTCGTGTTCCCGCCGCTGTTGCAGTCGCTGGTGGCCGAGTACTCACCGGAGACGAATCCCGGGGTCGGGTACGGACTCACGTCGGCGGGAAACTTTGCGTTCGGCGGATTCGTCGGAACGTTGTTCGCAGGATGGCTGGTGACGACCAGCGACTATCCCACAATGTTCACTGGCCTCGCCGTGTTTCCGCTGGCCGGGGTCGCCATCATCACCGCATTTCTAGTCTGGAAATGAGAACAGCGAACGCCAATCGCTGGGATCGCTCTGCGTTAGGCGGGTGGCCGTTCCGCCAGTGTGCGGACTACCAATACCGAGGCGGCTATCATGATAGCCAGCCAGTGAACGTGTGAATTATCAGGATTTTGGCCAGACTATAATTGAACTCGGCTCTGCACGTTCATAAACTGCCCTCAGAATGGAGGAAGAGGTGGTCGATCTCTTCCATCAGTCCGTCGAGATCGTGGTCTGGCTGGCCGCGCACCCACGAAAACATGTTGTAGATTGTCTCTTTGAGGCCGTGTTCGAGCTGCGCTCGGAGCGACGAGGCTTTCGAGACGAGTCGCTCCGAGACGCTCGATTCGGGACCAAGGCGAAGAAGGCTGTAGGTCAGCATCTGAAGGTGCCAGTGGCGACTGGCACCGTCAGAATCACGCACCTCGCAGCCTCCAAGGCCGAGATCCTGCTTCGAGTCCTCGAAGAATGTCTCGATTCGCCACCGGTACGAATAACCCCGAATGAGATGGCCAGAGGGAGCGTCGATCTTGTTCGTTGCGAGGTACTTGACCGGGTTGTCTTCGTCCTCGTCAGTGACTTTCTCGGCGATTACCAGTCGTACCTCACCTAACTGCGAGATCGGTAGCGTCTTCGTCCAGATCTTGTACGTTTCCTCGTTGATCTCTCGCTCTACTTTGTCGATGCGCTCTTCCAGCGCATCGACGCGCATCTCCTCGTTATCGAAGGTCACCTGCCGGTTGCTCCGTAGTGGTCCGATCCAGTCCTTGCCGTAGGATTCGACGTGCTTGATCAGGTCCGAGTCGTGGGCGAACCACGAGTCGAAGAGGTAGGTGTCCGCAGGTACACCTACCTCTTCTTCCAGTTCTGTGACGATCTCTCGGGAAAGATCGTACTTCGTCTCCTCGTCGTCCTGGTCTTCGTCGTCAGCTTTCTCGTACTGGCGAAATGCGAGTGGATAGGAGGTTTTGTCGTCAGTGTAGAATGCGTAGACGAGGTCCTGTCCCCAGACGGGTTCTCCTTCGGTGTGATCGTAGAACTCTCCAGCACCGGGAAGTTCCTTCCCGGTTCGCTGGAACACCGAGTCGTCGATGACGATGTAGCCGTCCTGTGACCAGCGCGTCTCGCCGTGTTTTTGCAACTCCTCTAATCGCTCGTGGTTGAGTTGATCTTCGTTCCAGTCGTACTTAGTGAGGAACTTGTTGAGTGCTCGGTCGCCTTGGGCCGGAAGAACTTCACGTGCGATCCCGGTCACGGTCTTGCTGCGGGCCGCAGCAAGACCTGTCACGTACGTTTTGGCGTGATGAGTCTGATGATACGACAGCGAGTCGAACTCGTCCAGTGGATCGGTACAGGATAGGAAGTCCGTAATCGGAAGCATCGGCCGTCACTGCCGTCTACATCGCGCTCCTACTTAAACGTGCAGAGCCGAGATTGAAGTTAGGAAGATATATTTCTCATGCACGATTGGTATCGAAATCAATACCGACACCTAAATTTCGCAGGGAGCTGTGCATAACGAATGGAGCTAGCCGACTTCTGGTGATGTGTGGGCTCCGAAAATTAGTGCCAATTCCTAGAGATGCGTGTGTGGTCGCTGGCTCATTCTCAGCCGATGTCGGGGTTGTAGGATAACTCCGACACGCTCGCTCACCCGGCCGCCGTTCAGATGCTTTCGCGTCGATTCTTTTCTGGTTCAGTTGGATATCTGATGTGAGGATGTCGGGGTTGTCCAAGCAACGGCGACACCACTGTGCAGCGAATGCATCGAGAGACCACAGTTCCAGAAGTGCTGGCTCACCAGCGCGAAGTACCCGACCGTCGCCGGCCATGCTACACCGAGTTTTATGCCACTGAGCGAACAAGCCATTGAATAGCAAATTCAATCTCCCTGGAAACCGCCCATGGTCGACACCACACAAACCGAACGCGAGGAAAGCGAAGACAGGACGGAGACACTTGAAGCCGAACGCACCACCGAGCAGACACCCACCGTCTGTCCGGAGTGTGACGGTCGTCTCGAACACGATCACGAGCACGGCGAGACCGCCTGCGTCGAGTGTGGTGTTGTCGTTGAGGAGAACGAGATCGATCATGGTCCCGAGTGGCGAGCTCATACGGCCGACGAACGCGAGCAGCGCTCGCGCGTCGGCTCACCCACGACGAAACTGCTCCACGATGAGGGTGTGTCGACCGAGATCGGTTGGCGCAACGAGGACGCCTCTGGGAATAGCTTGTCGAGCCGCCAGCGCGAGAAGATGAACCGGCTTCGGACGTGGCACACCCGCTCGCAGACCGCCGACGCCCAAGAGCGCAACCTCAAGCACGCCCTCGGTGAAATCGAGCGGATGGCGAGCGCTCTCGGTCTCCCGCAATCGACCCGTGAAACTGCGAGCGTGATCTATCGCCGGGCGCTTGACGAAGACTTGCTGCGTGGGCGCTCCATCGAGGGAATGAGCACCGCTGCGGTGTACGCCGCCGCGCGACAGGCCGGTATCCCCCGCTCGCTCGATGAAGTCACTGCTGTCTCTCACATCGAACAGCTCCGGATCACACGAGCGTATCGTCACCTTGCCCACGAGCTAGGACTCAAAATCGCGCCTGCGGACCCGCTGGACTATATTCCTCGGTTCGCCTCGGAGCTTGATCTGTCTGCAGAGGCTACACAACGCAGTCGTGACCTACTCACAACGGTGATCGAAACCGACGAAAGCTATCTGAGCGGGAAGAATCCCGTTGGGCTCGCAGCTGCTGCGGTCTACGCTGGAGCATTGCTCACCAACGAGAAAGTCACTCAGCCAGCCGTTGGCGAAGTGGCCGATATCTCGACGGTTACCATCCGCAACCGATACCAAGACCTGCTCGAAATCGGCGAAGATCTACAGGTCTCGTGAGCCAACTTGATGGTGACGGGGAGGAGGGATTCTATGTGGTTCCGAAACCTGAAATGCGAATCATTCAGGGCTGGCTCGAATGAACAGATATGCACTGAATCCTCCACCGAGCACGGCGAAAACGGCCAGCAACGCGAACAGAACCAACGGTGAGAAGTAAGTGAGAACCGCTCCGGCGAGCGAGGCGGCGAGTGCTCCGATACCGAAGTCGCCAAGATAGGTGAATCCATACGAGAGACCACGGGCCGCGGGCGGGGTGTATTCGGCGACGGACGCCTGATAGAACGGCTGGATATAGAAAAGAACGAACCCAAATACGGCAGACAGCACGAGAAACGGCCCGAGACCGGCGTTCGCCGCGGGGAGATAGCCAATAGCGAGCAATGCCAGCGCGATAAAGCCGGTGATGAGACCGGCTTCAACAGGAACCCGATCAGTGAGTTTCCCGCCGATGTATTGGCCGAGTATTCCCATGGCGAGCAGACCAGCGAAGACGTAATTGCCCGGTTCGAACGTCGCTCCAAAGGCCTGAATCGGCTGGATTGCACTGAATCCAGCGAATAGTTGCGGTAGGAACGTGAGCGAGCCACGGTAGTAGAGTCCGTAGCTCATTACCATTCCAAACACGATGATGAACGCGCTCGCGAACAGGAGCTTCGAGGATTCAATGAACTCGTCCATCGATTCTACGCCCGTGTTGGCCTGTCCGCCGTCGGGGGTTGCACTGACGGCCGCAGTCTCATCGATATCGATACGTGCGGCGAGTATGGCTCCCGCGAGCGCCGGCAGTGCAAGTACGAGCGCCACAAGTCGCCATTCGTCACTGAATACAACCAGGAGGAGCGTTGCCAGCAGCGGACCGACGGCGGTACCGATGTTCCCTGATATTCCGTGATAGGCAAAAACGTCGCCGCGGGTGTTCGCCCCTTTCGTGATGAGCGTCAATCCTGCTGGATGGTGGACGCTTGCCGCGGCTCCCCAGATAGCGAGCACGACTGCCAGCAAGGGTAGATTCGGCGCAGCACTCACCCCGACGAAAGCGATTCCCATGCCGACAAGACAGCCGACCAACAGCGGCTGTGAACCAATGCGGTCAGCGAGGATTCCCGAGGGAAGCGAGCCAATGCCATACAGTGCGAGACCGACGGTGACAGTGCCGCCTACGAACGCCGCCGTCGCGTCGAACTGTGCTAGCCAGACCGGGATGAAAATTGGGATGGCGAACTCGTAGGTGTGCACCAACGAGTGCGAAAGCACTACGAGACTGGTGATCGCCCGGTCGTTGTGATCCATACTCTCTATCGACGTGAGCCGCTCACTTCACACCCAGATATGCGGCTGCTTGCTGTGCAATCGTTTCAGTGGTTTCAGGGGTCAATTGGCCTTCTTCGGCCTGTATATCGGCATGACGAATGCTCGTGATCGTCCATGGATTTACGTAGCTCTCCTGTGGGAGGCCGCCGGTTGTGAAGTCCTCATCGGTCAGTGGGAGCGCTACCGAGCGGCGAGTCGTTGTTACTGCAGCATAGAGCGCCTCCTCATCGCTGAATGGATGGTCGTCGTCGCTGAGACAGATCAACGGCCGGTACTCATGTGGACCAAAGAGATCGGGACCTTTCACGACGGTCCCGCGCGTATAGCTCACTCAATCACTCCTCGCCGTAGTAATCGTCGTTCGTTGACGCCGAACTGGCGTTCCGTTGCGCAGCGTAGGAAGCGAGACGGTCGTCTTCGGCAATTGCCCAGTATCGGCCTCGGTGGCGAACAAGGCCACGGTCAGCGAGCCGCGACAGTACCGCACCGACACTTCCGCGTTTGATGTCCGTCGCGTTGTGGATTTCGGTCTGTGTAAACGCTTTGTCGTCATTCTCGGCGAGGAATTGGAGGATACGGTGTGGTTGTGTGCCTGCTTGAAGGTCGAGAACTTCAGTTGGTTCTTCATTGAGCTGGTCAACGCTGATTGGCATATGTAATAGAATGCAATGGACCGTAATAAGCCTGTGGCTGTCTTCGAGCAACGGCTGTGGTCTTCTAATCTGTCTTTGGGCGGACCTCGCTCTCACTTGGCTTGGAGGCTGACTCTCGCATATAGTGTCATTTGGAAGCCGATTTTTGCGAACGAGGAAACGCACGCATGCCCGTACGGAGAGGGCCTCAGGGAGTGCTTTCGGAGTTGTTGCCATGATACTGCAGCGAGGAGCTTTACAATTGCTCTGGCGCTACCTCTCATATGGCTGGACTGATACAGCGAACCGCAACAGCAATCGACGATATGTGGCAGGCGATTTGGGGCGACGCCAGCAGAGGTGAGAGGATCATCATCGCGATTTTTCTCATTGTCACTGGGTTAGCTATCCCGGTAGTTCCGATCGTCTGGATCGCGCGTCTCATTGCGAACTGATTGGGTATGGTGGTCAAGCGTGTTGACCGTCTTGACGTTACACTCTTTAGACCAGTCGAGAATTGCGGTGAGAACGAGAGTCGGGATCTGGGAAAGCGTACTCGGGATTAGAGAGCTAAGGACGAGTAAAAAATGTATAATACAAGACAAATACACAATTCCACCTAATCTACAAATGACATATATTAATTATTACTGGACTCACAAGCAGATACAGTACCTTGCAAAGCGCAGCGCCTCTGTCTAAGCTGAATGCAGCGTTGTTTGATTGACGGTGGAGAGGTTTGACATCTCGCCACAATCGGCAGTGGAACGTCGCCGACTGCGACAGGTCGATGGTCTCGGTGTCGAACCGCTCTCCCCAGCAGTTGTTCGGTACCGCTTTCTCCACTGAACTCACGTCTCAAAAACAGTCAATCGAGAAGCTTTGTGAGGTACTGAGTTTACCAGGTATCTGCAAACCACGTCATCGAACGGGGAAGCCCGTCCTCAACGAGTGCGTCAGCGCGAAGTAGGGCGGGAGCAGTCACCAGTACCAAGTATCGAAGTGCATAGAGAAATTGGTAGACATCGCAACCATGACTGAGGATAGGCACGACGAACGAAGTAGTCACGATGCGACCGAGAGTCGGTTAGTGGACGATGGTATTGCGACACGCCCAGTTATCGACCGCCCCTCAGAGTTCTGTATTCCGAAAGGCGACGATCTTCGAGCAATGCGGGTGGGACTGGACCTGACGCTGGAGGAGGCGGGTAGTCTCGTTGGTATTGCTGCAAGCCACCTTTCGTTATGGGAAAACGAACAAAGCGTACCCCGTCTAAATTCGCTGCGTCAGCTCGTTGGTGCATATCGTGCACAATGGCCCCACGGCGATCTCGTGGTCTGTGAGAACGAGACAGGATACGAGATCGCTGATGACCATTCAGTGTACTCACCACACAAATTTCTTTCACCAGCGCCTGCTGACCTCAGAGCGATTCGTGACCGATTCTCACTGTCTAGAGCCGAGGCTGCGGCAGGTGCATATCTTCACCCTGATCAGCTTCAAGAGTGGGAACAAGAGCGTACTGACCCAGAAATCACATCCGTTCGAAAGTTACTCGATTTTTATAAAACTCACTCTCGTCAGATAGGCCAAGAAATCGATAAGATTTGATATCTTCCCACCCTGAAGGGGCGAGATTCCCCGCTGCCGTTGGGATGTTACTTTCGGCAAAGAGGCACGACACGTCCGGCGTAAGTTTCGTTCCCTACGCAATTCGTTTTCCGAAGCGGGTGCGCTTCGCGCACGTAACCGCGTAGATAACAAAGAATATCGGCGTATCCGTGACCTCAATCACACCCTCTCGAGACGACTTGTGGAGTTCGCCGCACAGTTCGACAACCCACTGATCTGTGCGTCGTGCTTGAAGCCAGCCGTCTTGAACGACACCGTAGAGCGTAGGTGTGAACCGCCGCGTTTGCGGTAGCCGGGCGGTCGGGCACGACTATCGCTATTCCGACGCTTTGCGAACCAGCCGGTGAACGCTTCAGCGAGTTCGGCGAGAACGCGCTGACTGGATTGAAAAAGCGTTCGGGTCACCTACTGACGCCCCACGTGCTATCTCGTACTCTCCTCAATATCTGGGGACGGCTCCACCTCAGGCTGAAACCATAAACGCGCTCGAAGCGCTTCGGCGTCGCGTTTCGTTTCCCGATACGCTTCGGGCGAGGCTGCCCATTTGTACTCGACGCCCTCGACAGGTGGACCGATCCAGTCAAGCCATGCAGCAGTTTGTTTCGGTGGTAGCTGGACGCCCTGTCCCGCTCGTGTTGGTTCGAACCCGGCACTCTCGAACAGCGCAATCACGCGGCCGGCCCGGTCGTCAGCTTCCGCCGAGAAGTACGCCTGTCGAGTGCTTGCGTACGTGGGATTCGACCAGCCGAGCGAGCCGGCTGTCGCGTGCCACGCTCGTCCTGCTCGCGGCGTGAGTCGGCCTGTTGGAAGGTTTTCGGGCGCGGGCAGACGGCGCTCGCCGCTTTCGTCGTACCATGACCGAAAGCGAGTGAGTGCCGGGTGGGCATGTGTCCGCACTTTGTATTGTTGCGCCGGCGTGGTTCGATTTCGATTGTCACGCGAGCCGTCAAGGAAGGTTATCGTTGCAGCGAGCCAGCCGAATTCTCGAAAGACCCACACAGCGAACGGCCGCCACTGCGTCGAGAGATGGAAGTGCTTGTTCGCCCCGTTGCCGCCGACATAGCCGTTCCCGAGAAACAACCCCGTAACGAGTTCGCGCTGACCACGAGTAACGGTCGGTGGGCCACACGCCCCGCGCCAGTGCATCGACAGGCGCTGGAACTGCTCACCACAGTTGGGACAGATCCCTTGGTGGGCGATTTTCTGGCGATGCTGGCGGTCGGGACTCACATCTCAGTCGATTATTCTCAGTACCTCACAAAGCTCGTCGGCTGACTGCTTCTGAGATGTGAGTTCGGTAGAGAAGTCGGCACCAAGCAACTGCTGAGAAGGATGGTTCGACACCGAGGGCATCGAACTTGTCGCAGTCGGCGGCGGAACGCCGCCGACGCGACGGTGTTGTCACTCACCGAGCGGGCGGTCCCGGTCGGTGGGTCAGCGCTCGAAGCGGTCGTCCGGAGGCTTGTTTGCGGGGACGGCGCGACGCACCGCGAGCGCCGTCTCCGCTGCTCTCCGTACCATCCCGAGGAACTCGTCGAATCGCCATGACCAGAGGCGTCGCGCGCCTCGGCGCGGCGACGCCACGTACTCCCAGTGAAGATACCGCCACGCATTCTGAAGAAGGAAGCTGATCAGCACGTACAGAAACCGCACTGCCGGATTCTGTGTCGTCGTCATCGCAATACTTCGTTCGGACAAACGGTAGGTCGATTCAATCCCGAAGCGTCGGCTGTAGTACTTCCGAGCCTGGCGAGGTGTGTCGATGAACGGCGCGTCGACGGCGTAGCCGTGACGCGCCACGCCTTCCTCGCCGTACTTTCCTTGCTGGTACGTACAGTCGATGTAGACCGGGAAATCGACGGTCCACGTGTGACCGTCGATTTCCCCTCGGAGGTCGTGGTCGATTACGCGGCTCCAGCCTTCACTCAGTTCAGTTTGGATCTTCTCGCCCCACTTCACGATCGGCATGACGTACGCGTAGTTGTGGGCGGCGAGCAGCGTCAAACAGTACGTATCGTAGAACTCGCGGTCAAGGTAGACGGCCTTGACTTCGAGGTCAAGGCCTTCGAGCACGCCGAGCAGTTCCGCGAGGATCGAGCTGGCGGTGTCGCCGTCGGTGAGACGGCGCACCGCCAGCGTGTAGCGTTTGTTGCGCACCCGTGCGTAGAGTGTGGCATAGCCGTGGAACGTCGTCGTTCCGGCTTTGGCGAGTGACTCGTAGAGTTCCTCCTCAGAGTCGTACTCCTCGCCGTAGTACGGACGGAGGTGGAGGTCGGCGACGACCTCCACCGGCCGATCCGGGAGAAGTTCGAGGATATCCTGCTGGATGAGTGTCTTGCCGACTCGTTCGAGCTCTTCGAGCTCGAACTTCGTCCGGAGGTGGTGGAGAATCGTATTGCCGTGGGGTGAGTCCTCTGAAATCTCGCAAAGGTGACTGACCGAGTCCTCGTCGGCTGTTGCGCCGACGAGGACGTCCCAGATGTCCTCGGAGTCGATATCGGCGTTCTCGCCGAGGCCGATATCGATCTCCTCGTCAAGGGTGTTGACGAGGAAGTTAAGCACCTGCTCTTCGGTGAGTTCATTGGCTGCTTGGTTTGGCTGCATCAACCGACCAAGCAGCCCGTTCACCTAACTCGCTTTGTGAGGTACTGAGTCTCTATACTCACGGACACAAATACGTGAAGAGATTCGGTGGTTCGATAGAATCGAGTGCAGCGAGAGCAGCGTCTCGAAG
>NZ_JBNTJU010000026.1:0-39276 GCF_051195015.1 Halococcus sp. AFM35 | reverse complement strand
TCAGCAAGCAGTTCCCCGCAACAACTATACTGACAGCGGTGGTTTACTTAGCCAGCAGAATTTCCATAGGTAAAGACGAATGGACTACAACACGTATCTTAATAATAGAGGTTTTATGAAAAGAAACTGAAGAAACACATAATATGTCTCGGATATACGCCACGGTATGACATTTGAAATCAAAGCACGGGTGAACATATAACATGGCGCTGTATACCGTTCTCGGTATGGGACTGCTCTTCGTTGGCGGCGTTCTCATAGTGAACGGTATCTGGTTGCTCGGTCGTGGTGATGACGCTGATGTCGCTATATTTAACTTCCTTACTGGGATAATCACGTTTCTGATCGTGCTCTGGTGGGGATTCGGCGGAGACGCGTCGGAAGGAACGCCGTTCAATGCGGCGGGAACGATGCTCTTTTCGTTCACGTATCTCTGGCTCGGAGCGAATGCGTACCGGGGAATTGAGGACCAGCGGTCGTTCGGCTGGTACTGTGCCTTTGTCGCTGTCGTAGCGGTGCCGACTGGGTTTCTCGTCTTGCAGACTGGGGATGTCGGACTCGCGATCCTCTGGTGGATCTGGGCCGTGCTCTGGGCCACGTTCTTCGTCCTTCTTGGAATGGAACGCACCGAGTATACCGGATCTATCGGTGGGTTCACGACGGCCGTCGGCGTGGTGACCGGTGTTGCCGGCTACGTGATGGCCGCCGGCTTCTGGCCGTGGGCCTAAAGAATTGCTAGATACTGATCATACTCCATATTCAGGCGACCAGCTCGGGACTGTTCTTGCTGCCGAAATGTCCCATAAATTTCATAAGTGTTAAACCAGTGTGCACAGACACTTCTACGCGGACTTCATTGTCCAAAGATAACAATGCCCGAAGTAAGGTTCGAAGTCGACGTAGACGAACCGCCCGACGAACAGCCCGGAGCCAATCCATTCAATCGGTGGCATCCGGACATTCCTGCAGTTGTCGATGCTGATCCAGGCGAAACCATGCGTCTTGAGGCACTTGACTGGACTGGCGGACAGATTCAGGACAACGATAACGCGGACGAAGTCCGTGACGTAGACCTTACTCAGGTCCATTACCTAGCTGGACCCGTCCACGTAAACGGTGCCGAGCCCGGTGACCTACTGAAAGTCGAATTTCTCGATATGGGGCCACTTAACGAGCGTTCGGAATTCGGCTTTACTGGAACCTTCTCCCAACAGAACGGCGGTGGGTTCCTCACCGATCATTTCCCCGACGCAGCGAAATCGATCTGGGACCTCGACGGCTACACTGTCTCATCTCGACACGTTCCGGATGTCCGCTATCAGGGGAAAATCCATCCGGGATTGGCTGGATGTGCTCCGAGTCAGGAACTCCTCGAAGAGTGGAACGAGCGTGAACAAGGACTGATCGACAAACACGAAGAGAACCCTGAGTCAATTCATAACCATCCGACTGGTGAAGAAGAGCCTCCGGTAGCGAACCCGCCGACGAAAGACGGCGCTCTCATGGGGGAGATGGACTCAGACGAAGCCGAACAGGCCGCAGAGGAAGCAGCCAGAACGGTTCCACCGCGCGAACATGGTGGAAACCACGACATCAAAGACCTCTCGATAGGGTCCACTGTCTACTTCCCAGTCTATGTGGAAGGTGGCAAATTCGGTATCGGAGACTTCCACGCTTCGCAGGGTGATGGCGAAATCACCTTCTGTGGCGCTATCGAGATGGCTGCATACATCGACGTCAAGTTCGGCCTCGTCAAGGAGGGCATGGATAAGCACGGCGTTGATCATCCGATATTCGAACCGGGGAACCGGGGACCCACGTTCGAAGACTACGTCACCTTCTGCGGCTACTCGGTGACAGAGGATGGCGAACAGCATTACATCGACTCGCACGTTGCCTACCGTCGTGCATCGCTCCAAGCGATAGATTATCTAAAGAAATTCGGATATACTGGTCAGCAGGCGCTTCATATCTTAGGAACAGCTCCCATAGAAGGCCGACAGAGCGGGGTCGTCGACGTTCCAAATGCGTGCTCGACGCTCGCGCTCCCGAAAGGAGTGTTTGACTTTGATATCTCTCCAGAGAACTTCGGCGGGCACGAGGACCGTGGCGATATCAGTGTCACGGATAACCCGCTTGGATGATGCTCACCTGACCGAACAAAACGATTTGTGTGTATCTCACCCCTCTTTCTGCTAGATCGACACCCACTTCAAATACTCTGAATCCTACGATAGCTAACACAAATACTATACCCTGTCTTGTTATTGTGTGACTATGGCAACCGATAGAGAACTCGAAGGACTTCGTAGACCGGAGGTTGAGGCCTATCTCGATGAGGCGGATACTCCAACGGCGATAGTCCCAGTCGGGACAACTGAGCAACACGGGCAGCATCTCGCCCTCGGGACTGACGCAATGATACCGGAGGAGATCTGTCGACGGATTGCTGAGGATGTGGACGCACTGATCGCACCTCGGGTGAACTATGGTGCAGCGGACATGCACGCTGGATATCGGGGAATTACCTACCTACGGTATACGACTCTCGCAACGATGTTACGTGATCTTGCTTACTCGCTCTGTGAGAGCGGCTTCACGGATGTCGTTTTCATTTCTGGCCATCTGACAAACGATTACGCTGCCAAGGTTGGCAGCAATCAAGTGTCACACGTCTTGCCTGACGACAAATACGTGTATGCATTCCCGTATTGGGACGCTCTCGATCCAGATGACATGGACGATTACCTCTCATTTGACGCAGGATGGCATGCAAACGTCGGCGAAACCGCGACGATGATGGCCATCGACGAAGACTACGTCGACCTGGATGCAGTCGAAGTTGATGACCCTGAGATGCCGACCGATGTACCGAATCCCGGTGCATTGCTCGATCCCTTATTGATTGGCAAGGGTTCCTTCTATAGAGTGAGCGAATCAGGTACTTGGGGCGACCCCAGCGATGCCACTGCTGAGCAGGGAGAGGAATATTTCGAAGTGATTACTGAAGCCGTAACAGTCCTGATCAACACTTTCCAAGATATACGTGATGACATCTATAAGCGCGATGTGCCATCTGAGGAGGAGCGTTTTTCGTAGTTCACTGAACACCTCGGCTCTGCACGTTTAAGTCAGAACGCGATGTAGGCGGTAGTGACGGCCGATGCTTCCAATTACGGACTTCCTGTCCTGCACCGATCCGTTGGACGAGTTCGATTCCCTCTCATATCACCAGACTCACCACGCCAAAACGTACGTGACAGGTCTTGCTGCTGGCCGCAGCAAGACCGTCACCGGCATCGCACGTGAGGTCCTCCCGGCTCAAGGCGACCGAGCGCTCAACAAATTCATCACCGAGTACGACTGGGACGAAGACCGGCTCAACCACGAACGGTTAGAGGAACTCCAAAAACACGGCGAGACGCGCTGGTCACAGGACGGCTATATCGTCATCGACGACTCGGTGTTCCAGCGAACCGGGAAGGAACTTCCCGGTGCTGGAGAGTTCTACGATCACACCGAGGGTGAACCCGTCTGGGGACAGGACCTCGTCTATGCGTTCTACACTGACGACAAAACCTCCTATCCGCTCGTGTTTCGCCAGTACGAGAAATCCGACAACAAGGACCAGGACGACGAAGACGAGACGAAGTACGACCTCGCCCGTGAGATGATCACGGAACTGGAAGAAGAGGTAGGTGTACCTACGGACACCTACCTCTTCGACTCGTGGTTCGCCCACGACTCGGAGCTGGTCAAGCACGTCGAGTCCTACGGCAAGGACTGGGTTGGGCCGCTGCGGAGCAATCGACAAGTGGCCTACGACAACGAGGAGATGCGCGTCGATGCGCTGGAAGAGCGCATCGACAAGGTGGCGCGGGAGATTAACGAGGAAACGTACAAAATCTGGACGAAGACGCTGCCGGTGTCGAAGTTAGGTGAGATACGATTAGTGATCGCTGAGAAAGTCACTGATGATGACGAAGACAATCCGGTCAAGTATCTTGCAACGAACAAGATAGATGCGCCCTCATCTCACATCATTCAGAGTTATTCCTACAGGTGGCGAATCGAGACGTTCTTCGAGGACTCGAAGCAGGATCTCGGCCTTGGAGACTGCGAGGTGCGTGATTCTGACGGTGCCAGTCGGCACTGGCACCTTCAGATGCTGACCTACAGCCTCCTTCGCCTTGGTCCCGAATCGAGCGTTTCGGAGCGACTCGTCTCGAAAGCCTCGTCGCTCCGAGCACAGCTCGAATACGGCTTCAAAGAGGCCATCTACAACATGTTCTCGTGGGTACGCGACCAGCCAGACTGCAATCTCGATGGACTGATGGAAGAGATCGACCACCTCTTCCTCCATTCAGAAGGGAGTTTATGAACGTGCAGAGGTGAGTGAACACGCAAATACGCCCATCTATAGGAGATAGTTGGTAGAGTCTTCTCGACCAAGGAAAGTGGAACAATCCAAGTAGAGAGTAGTTCTCAAAACTATTCTCACTTTACCAGCCACACTCTTCCGCGACCCATTCTTGGGTAATAGGCTAACACCCTAACGCTTATTGGTGTTAGGACAGTACCCGAACATGGGTCGATCCAATGACCGCAACGCGGATCTACCGGACTGAGGGCGTCAAACCTGACGGCAGCCGTTACGAGGTGGTTGTCTACCGGATTCCGCAAAGCACTGAGTATCCCGAAGGCGAGCGGTACAGCTTTCAGTACATGGCCGCGGACGGTTCGACCCTGCTTCGGTACGACAACTACGTCGAAAAAGACGTCGGACGACACCACCGCCACGCACCCGACGGGAGTATCACTCCAATCGACTACGAGGGCTACAAATCCCACATTCGGAAATTCAGACAGGAGGTTGACCAAATCCATGCCCAACAACAAACCGACTGACGACGACCCGAACCACGCTCACGAGCACGCACCACACCCTGAAACAGCCGACTATCCCGATCTGCTGTTGATCACGGCTGATCCGTCAGATGTCGCGCTAGAGCGCGAACTTGAGCTTGCCGACCAATTCGAGAATGGGGAGGAGACGCCGCACCTGCTCAACTTCGAGAACCCGACCGACCTCCGGAAGCTGCTGACCGAGCGGCGCTTGGAAATTCTCCGAAGTATCAACGCGACCCCGCCAACGAGCATTCGTGACCTTGCCGACCGGCTCGAACGCGCCGCGAGTGATGTCCACGAAGACGTGCATCTGCTCGCTGATTACAACATCGTCTACTTTGAGCAGGAAGGACGCGCACGCGCACCATACATCCCCTACGAGCGCGTGAAAGTCGAAATCGACATGCTGGGCTCAGGTACTGAGACCGATCCAGCGGTTGCATCCGGGTGAAGACGCATGACCGACGACGCCCACCATCCTACCGACGAGGACCGTTCGACCGACCATCAGCAGGCGGTCGAAGCCTGCCAGCACGCCGCTGACGCGCTTTCCAATGGCGACCTCTCCCGTGGCCGCTCGTTGCTCGATGAAGCGCGAGCGGCCGTCGAGCGCGCCCAGCACGACGCTATCGTTACGCAGGAGCAGCGCGATACAGCCTACGACTGCTACGAGTAAATCCAAAGAGCGCCATAACCGATACCCATACCGACACCAACTCTCGACTATGCTCGTCTCATCACTAACTCAGCCGGCAGTTGAAGACGCGCTCGATCTCCTCACTACTGGCTTCGAGAGCGGCGGGATGCTCACGCTTGTTGGCGAGTGCGAAGTCGAGTACGATGGCCGCGCGTCGAGCCATCTCCCTCCGGGTGAACGATTAGTGATTCTCAAACCCGATGGTACGCTATTGGTCCACCGAGACGAACGGCGCAAGCCCATCAACTGGCAGCCGCCCGGTTCGACTCATAACGCGCACGTCGACGGCAACCACCTCATCGTCGAGAGTGTCCGCACCTCACCCCACGAGGAGATCAAAATCACCTTCGAGACGCTCGGACAGGCTTCACTACTAGAACTAGATGATACATCGGGCCTCGCACTCGAAGGCAGTGAAGAAGATCTCCGCCAGCGGATTCTCGAAAACCCAGACATTCTCGAAGAAGGATTCCAAGCCATGATGACTGAGCGCGAGACCTCTGCCGGCGCAGTCGATATCTATGGCGAAGACGCCAATGGGACGCCAACCATCGTTGAACTCAAACGTCGGCGGGTCGGTCCAGATGCAGTCGGCCAACTGAATCGCTATGTCGCCGCACTCGAACGCAACCGTCCGGGCAGAACTATCCGCGGTATCTTAGTCGCTCCCTCGGTAACTGACCGGGCCGAGGAACTACTGGCAACCGAAGACTTGGAGTACATCTCGCTCACCGCAGAAGAATCAGAGCCATCCCAACCAATGCGGCTCACTGATTACGACGAGTGAGGGCTCTCGATTCGCCTATCTGGATCGTCGGGCGGATAGACCGAGTTTAGATCGCCACGTGGCGACCCGGAGGAAATCGCAAGACTGCGCGGTAGTCTTTAAGTTCAGCCGAGGGGCTGTGAACTGGGTAGCTTTAAACATCGTATCGGGATGAGAATGAGCCGACCACTCACTCGCCCGCCTACATATGCTCGGCAATCGCCCTCCCCCCGAAACTGGCCGATGGACCGTACTCTTCCTGATAATATTGCTCGCACTCACCGTTGGCACAGTCGTAAGTACGCTGCCAGTCACCGCCCAATCTGGGAATGCAAGCGAGTCTACTGCCTCAACGGAGACTGCAACGAATACCACACCGAGTGCTCAGACGGCCACAAATAGAACGAGCGCGAACAGCACGGCCAGCCCGACCTCAACGCCATCATCCAGCAGTTTCGAGTCGCCGTATGCCGATATAAGACCCGACTCTGCGCCCGCTCAATCAGGATCGCCGACCGCTACGCCAACAGCGACACCGACATCAGCCGCGACGAGCACACCTACACCGGATCGCTCGCAGCCGCCGAACGAGACGGCGAACGCATCGGTCGGCGGGGGTCCGAGCGGTGGCGAACCCGGCGGGTCCGAGAGTGGCGTATCTGCTAGTGAGAGCGGCGGTATCGGTGGCATTGCCGGCCTCTCGCCGATGATGCTGCTCTTAGGAGGAGTGATGGCCGTGCTGGCTGTTGCAGAGATGATTGTGGTTGGAGGGTCGCCATCCCGGTGGTTCCAATCCCCGGTATTCTCAGGGAGTCTCCCGTTGCTTTCAGCGATGGTCTCTCGCGACCAATTGGAGCAACGCGAGGAAGATGATGCTGTCGAGAGCGCCGACATTCATGATGAGAACGGAGGCCAGCCTTCGCTCACAGCTATACAGCAAGTAGGTAACGACCGTGCCAGCACGCTCCGCGAAGCAGGCTTCGAGTCCGTCAAGGACGTGGCGACGGCCAGCCAGAACGCGCTGACAGAGGCCGAGGGAATCGGCGGTGCGCGGGGCGAAGCGATTGCTGAGAGCGCAAATGGTCTGCTCGATGGCGAATCAAGCGGGACGGTGGACGACGCGCCAGCAGATGTCGCCGAGGACGGTGATACCCATGTCGGAGCCGGTGAAGTCGCCAGCGAGACAGACCGTGAAAGCGATGGAGAACAGGCGAGCGTCGTAGCGAATGCGCGCGCATCACTCGCTGAAATTGCCCGCCGAGTGTACGGCCACACGCGAATGCTGTTCGACCGTCGGGCACTCGACCCCCGCGCCTACGGCGCGACGGACGATTGGACCGCGCTCACTTTCGACTGTTCGGACCTCGACGCCGACAGCGACCCAGTGCGCGAGCTCCTAGAGGAGACCGTGTATATCGGAGAGGTGCCAGTCGAGATCACCGGAAAGGCCACCGACCGGCTGGAACGGCGTCTCTCAGCCGAGTCGAGCGTGCGCGTCCCACGCGAGGGTATCGAACAGGTCGAACGAGCAGCCCAAGACGACAACCCGGAAGCGAAACGTACGGTGACGTTACTTCGCCGAGCGCTTCGCGCCGAGGAAGAGCGAGCTATCCGGGGGAGTGGTGGGTGAGCGACCAGAATGCACCGAGCAGGACATACCGGTGTCTGGATGCTCTTGTACGCACCAGTCGCGTTCACGCTGCTTTCAGAAGGCCGGCCCGAAGTCGCGGTGCTCGGAGCGGCTATCGTGTACGTTGTCGAGCAGATACCCGACTCCGACCAGTTCATCCCGTTTTTGAAACACCGAGGATTCAGCCATACAGTCGCGTTTGCAGTGCTTGTAGGGCTGACTCTCGGTGTTCTCGGGCTGTTCATCGGGGAACGCGCATTCCTCACCGTCGGCAATTGGATAACGGCACAGGGGTTCGACAGCGTAGGCAGCGCGGTCATCGAGGCGGAAACGGCGGTCAACGAACGCGAGCTTGCGGGTATTGGATTCGGGATGGGAGTGTTCGGCGTCCTCGCTCATCTCGCAGGCGACGTGGTGACGACAATGGGGATACAGCCGTTCTGGCCGGTGTCCTCGTGGAGAATTTCGCTGAGTCCACTGAAGGCACGGAATCCGGCTGCGAACGAAATGATGTTTGTTCTCGGCGTCGGCGCGCTTGCCGGGGCGATATGGTCCGGTTTCGGTCTACCATTACCGATAGATGGCACGGTCGAGTCGCTGTTTCGAGAGGTGCTACGTGAACTATGAGTGAGCAATCACAGACAGGACGAGTCACGCGACGGCAGGTGCTTCGCTACGGAGGAATCGCAGCCGGAACAGCAAGCGCACTCGCGGGCTGTTCAGCGTTGAACTCCAATTCAGGCCCCTTCGAGTCGGTCGAGGTCCAGCCGGCCCGAGTGGTAGTGACGCTCACCGACAGCACCGATGTCGATACTGTACGTTTGCGTCCACCGGAGAACGGGAATCCACTCAATCCCACCTCAATCGACTCCGACCAGACTTCGGTGACGTTGGCGCTAATCCGCAACGCAGGGGGAAGCGGCAACCCGGCTGCCACACTCAAAACGCCGCCAGCAGGCGTCTATACGGTGGAAGCGGTGAGTGGTGGGGAAGTAGTCGCCGAACAGCAGACCGACCGGCTCACCTCGAATCCACAAATCACAGCCGTCACGGCTCAGACGGAGAGCGATTCCGGGCAAGCAACGGGGAAAGTGCAGTTCACGCTGACGGCAAGCGGTGTGCTACCGTCGAAGCTCACCCGGCTCTCGCTCACAGGTGTCCCGAACCCGCTCGATGCCGACCTCGCCTCGATGTCGCTCACCGGCAGTCCAATCAGCCGGCAATCACAGACCGGCCAATCCCAAAACGCGAGGTTGTTGGTCTATCCGACGCTCGATAATCAATTCCTCATCGACGCGCCGCCGCTGCAACTCTCGGTCGATAGCTACCAGAAATACGTGAACATGGATACCGAGTACCCGCAACTACCGGAGCCATGCAAGACGCGGCAGTGGTCGGGCGAACTCAGCGTCACGACGGGGCGCGGGACGTTGACCGCCCCGCTCACCTATTCGTTCGGCGGTGAAACGCGCGAGGCCGGGAGCGGGCTATCCGGTGGCGGATATATGTGCTCCAATGCGTCGGTGAGTGCCAATCTCAACGCTTCTAACGCGAGTGCGTCCGGTGCAAACGCCAGCGGAAACAATTCAACCTAATGACGTGTAGCACTCGCCGCCGAATCGCTGCCATCGGGGGACTCATCATGATGCTCGCAGTCGTGTTCGCAGCGCCGGGAGTAGCTGCTACCGGTGGGGATGCTCCGCCGGCTGAGTTAGGAACCCAGCCCGGACAGACGCAATCCGGGGCGAACACCACCCAGTCGAATGCCAGCAATGCGACGGTCGAGTTCTCGAATCAGACAACGAACGGTTCGACGGTAACGGTACAATCGGTGACGCTCTCACAACCGGGTTTCGTTGCTCTCCATACCAGTTCATACGCCGATGGGCTTGTCGGGGCCAATGAGTCGGTGATTGCTGTCTCGCAGCGTCTCTCTGCTGGTACACACCGTAACGTGACGATCACCGTCTCGCACGCCCCGCCGGGGAACGCTCCGGGCTTGAATCGGTCGCAATTGAACGAGACAAGCACGCTCGTCGCAACCATATATGGAGACATAAATGGAAACAAGCGGCTGGATTCCGTACAGTCATTCGGGGAGAAGGATACGCTCGTTACGAACAACAGCAGCGTCGTCCGCGATGCAGCGCGCGTGCGTGTTCCGTCGCCACCGCGCCGAACTGCCTCGGTCGCTTTCCACAATCAAACGCTCCAGAACGATACGCTCACCGTGGCGAAAGCGCGGCTTCCACGCGGTGGATTTCTCATCGCGCACAACGAGAGCTATCAGCGGAGCGGTGACGCGGTGGCGAGTGCGGTCGCCATCTCGCGGTATCTCCCGCCGGGGAACTACTCGAATGTCACCCTGAGCGTGAGCCAGGGAGCGTTGGACGAGTCACAGACCGTTACCGTCCGCCCGTCGCTCGACACAAATGATAACCAGCAGTACGATTTCGTCCGCTCGGATGGCTTTCAGGATGTCGCCTACGAGAATCGGACGGGCAATCAGTCGGTGGTCGTCACTGAGACAGCACAGGTCGATATTCTCTCCCCCGAGACGACGGTCTCCCGAACCCAATCCGAGGCGGCAGCCTCGCAAACCCAATCCCCTACGCAAGCAGCGTCAACCCCAGCCGCAGCCAGCGGCGGTACGGATGGTTCGAGTGGCCTGCTCGACTCGCTCGGCCTCCAAGAGATAGTAGGCATCCTCGTGCTGCTCGTCGGGGCCTTCCTCATTGTGCGAGCAATCCGCTAGTATCATGTCTTCTGATAGTACCTCTTTCTCACGCCGGCAGTTTCTCGCTGGGTGTGGGGCGGCTGGAGCAGCCGCCGTCGGTGCGCCTCTCGCCAGCGCAGCGCAGCAAGAACCCGAGCGGCCTGAACTCTCGCCCCCAACCCCAGCGCTCGCAGCCGGCGGGCAGGTTTCGCTGGAGGGCCAGCAAGCGCTCGCTGCGGTTGACCGGCGCTTTCAGCAGCAGCGGCCGCGGATGCAGCGCACGGTCAGCGCCGTCGACGACCTCGGTCTCGATCCCTCCGGCGAGACACCCATCAACGGCAATTTCGGCTCGGCGCTGTCGGGGATGTCGAACACGCGGATTACGTTTCCGAGTGATGGCACGTTTGCTCTCTCGGGGCATGTCACAGCGATACCCGAGGGACCGGTCGAACTCATCGGCAACGGCTGTTCGTTCGTGATTCCCGCCGGAACGGAGATGAAAAGCCTCACGCTCGTTCTGCCGGGTGGCAGTCTCGTCCACGATATCACCATCGACCAAAGTGCGAAAGGCGCACTCCAAGAGTTGAGCATTCAGTCCGACGGCGTCGTGCGCGCCGACAACGTGACGATCAAAGGCTACGCACCGGCAAAGCCCAGTGATTCGGACCAGGGCGGCGTGGACGCGATGTTCTCACCCATCGCCCGGACCAGCGAGGCGGTCATCCGAGCGACGAACTTCACGGCCGTTGGTGGGACCGCTGCCGGCACGCACAACGAGGGTGATTTGCCGCCGGACTCGCCGGAGAATACGCTCGGCTCGCCGATGGGTATCTGGGTCGGACAGGCTAACGAAGGCACGATTCAACTGTCTAACCCGAAGCTTCGGGGCTGGTCGAACGGCATCTACGGCGGGCGGACGCCCGGCATAGTCGAGATGTATGCTGGGCTACTCGTTAACAATTTCAATTCACAAGCGAGACTCGGTGGTGGCTCGGTTATCGACGGCGTGTCGATGCTGCTCGATGACCGCCAGTGGTCGGATAAGGGACCGTTCAAAATCGGCCATCAGGGCGTTTACGCCGTGCGTGTTGATGCGAAGAAGGGCAATCAGACCGACCCGATAACGTTCAAGAACTGCAAGGTCGTGGCGAAGTCGATGCGCGAAGGGGCGGCGTTGTTTGACTGGGAATCCGAGAGTGGGCCGGGAATCATCCGCAACTGCCATATCACGAATCATCTCGACAGGCCTGTGGTTCTCGGTGAATCGCCGTCGGCTCCTGCGGCGACGAACATCCTCGTTGACCAGAGTCTCATCGACGGGAGTTCGTCAGCGGCCGTCATGGAGATACAAGGCCGCCCGCAGTCGAAGATTCAGCAAACATGCATCAAACTCCCGAATGCGGGACCAGACGACATTCAGGGAGCGACAGTCGGCAGCGGCGTGAGCTTTGGCAAGCAGTGTAAGAGTGGGAGCGGCCTGAGCAATCCGAAGAAGGTGGGCAGCGGCGGGAATATCAGTTCATTGCCTGCGCCGACCGGAAATTCTAGCGGTTCGGTCACGTCGGGGGCAACGCAGACCCCGCCGCGAGCACGAGCGCGAGGGGCTGGCAGCGGGAATTTCTTCGCGGCGCTGTTTGGCGGATTCTTCGGCGGTATCGGTCTGCTGCTCATGATGATGGTACTGGTGCCAGTTGGATTCATAGCGCTTCTCTGGCAACTTCTCAGCAGTTGAGCCAAGCGCTATATTGTCGGTTCTAACCCCAGAGAACGTTGCGGTAGAACCAGACGGCCAAACTAAACAGCAGGAATAGCAACAGGACATAGACAGCTGCTCCGAGCACAATCGGTGCTCCGAAAAGGCCGTAGATGATATATCCAACCGACCAGAACCAGTCCATGAACGGCTCTCGAAAGCCATAATAGCCGATCAAAAGCACAGCGAGACCAACATAGCCGATGAACTCAAACGTGCTCTTTTTCATGCAAGATGTCAGTCTCTTTTTCGAGCGGTAGCCAGCCCTCGCTTAACAGATTTGTCCCGGTGCAAACGCTGGTCGGTGATTATTCGGCGGTATCGGCCTACTCCGATAATGAGGCTAATGGTGTCCTCGTATCACCCATTGCAGGCTGCTTCGAGGCTGTCTAACTCGTCGCGCATCTGTCTCACCCACTCCTCGAACTCATCGCGGATAATCTGTACGGCATCCTCAATGGGGACAGATGCAAACATGTACTCCTTTCCGCCGTGGTCAGGGACACGTCGCCGCCGAGTGGCGAGGCCGATTTCATATAGGCCGTCAAGACCTTCGTACACATTGCTCGGATGTCGGTCGAGACGTTCTGCGAGTTCCTGAGCGGTGGTTTCTCCGTGGTTGTGGAGCGCACGGTAGGCGCGCGCTTCATGTCGAGTAACACCGAACACATGGCTGAGAACCGCTTCATTCTGGAGGTCATCATCACTGAGGAACGCCTGAAATCGGTCGATTTGTGTCGGACCCGAGGTGGCGGCCGTTTCGCACATACCCTACCTTTTCTTGCGGCACCATGAAATGAATCAGCCCTATTTCTTTTAATTGATATTTGAGCGGCGATTCGGCCGCTTGCTTGCGCTGTCACGAAATATGCCGGGTTCTGGCTCGATTTGTCAACTAAAACCAACCGGCCTGTGTGTTTCCATGTCTTGCGAACGTTACTATGTATGGCGAGCGCCCACCGTGCTAGACAGCCAGAGGACGACACCGCTTTTCACCGGAGGAGAGTTCGTCCGCAAGATCGGTCTCTCGATACTGAAGCAGGTAGTTCCCCCGAAAGAGACAATCACGAGAATGAAAGCCCTCCGCCAGCGCGCGTACTGCCAGCAGGCGGAACGTACACAGCGAGACAGCCGCGCCCACATATCGACGCACCGGGTGAACTGGCTGTCAGGATGTTCCTCGTACCGAAGTCACTCAGCAAGGCTCATCGGTGTTGCCACCGCCCACCGAGAAACCCGGACAGCGGGAAAGAGACTCTATGCAATCAAGACGGCGAATATGCCGAGTGGACGCTAGCGGAGGTCGAAACTCATCGGAAAGTGAGGCTGTGCAAGATATGCTTCACGACAGGGTTCGAGGACACCCTAACGCCGGAGGGGGTCTATGCAGAATCAGAAACATCGACGAAGATGTGTCCGTATTGTGCTCAGACTATCCCTTCGGACCAACATGCAGCGCACACGAAGATGTGCGCGGAACTGGAGAAAGAAGTAGGGCTAGTTTGAAGATTACCAATCACACTCCCGGACTGTCCGTGGCTGTTCTATAGCGATTCGTGAAACTGTTCACACTTTCGACTGTAGCAGATTCTTGACCGACTGAAATCGGCGTGACCGACTTAGAGCGTATATCTCGTCCCGGATCTCTGAGGCTATCTTTTGCCCTCATATCGATCCTCGTGATTCTTGTCCTGTCACGTCTTCGACCCTATCAGGCTGAGCAGGGTCCTGTACCGCATCCGGCACCGAGATTGATTCTCAATGTAGAAACAACCCACGGACAAAGAACACATACGCTTCAGTGACAGCGGCCACAATACCTGCAACGACGAATCCACGAAGACCAATAGCGACAAGCATGGTCGCAACAGTCCCAACCATTCCCATCCACGCCCACCGCTGGAGACGAATGAACCCCCGTCCGATACCAACGAGCACAGCCCCCAGTACGCCGACAGTCACTAACACGAACACCCCACCAGCAGTGAAATAGAGTATCCATCCCGACAAGAGAGTGCTAGCGGCACCAACAAGGATAGCTATCACACCAAGAACCAACACACCGAGCGGTGCATCGGGTGCCCTCGGTTGTTGCGCCTTATACTGAGTCTCGGTATCCAGCGGGGTGAGGATATCCCGACCAGCCATTAAGATAAAAAAAAAAATTCTGCCATGGTAAATGGTTTGTGCTATCTCACACCAACGACCATCTGGCAAGGGTGCGCCGGGTGACCACCGCCTATGAATTGGCGAACCTGTGGCAGAGACACTAAAGAAATGATCTGATCCCTATCCTGTATGCAGTCATGTGGCCATTTACGGCTGCAAACAGGGTACGCGCTTTGTATAGTAAGTCGGTGGTGAATTGCCGAGTGGCCCACTACAGGGTAAGGTACTGTCCCTCATCAATCAACAGAGAGTATTTCGAGAGGTCAATTTCTTTTAGAAGGTTGTATCGTCAGTGAATATTGCCTAGGAAGTCATATCCACTCGCACCTGCTTTGCTCGACATCGCTTGATCTGAGACGATACAAGACTCATAGGGATCAGCAGAGATACTCATAGATTTGCGGTGAGGTGAGCGTCGGGAGTTTTGCGGTGAGATACGCTTTCAGTTCGGAAAGTTCTCGATAGAGTCGATTGGCTCGCCCGTCGTTGAGTTGCCGCCAGCACTGTTCGAGCGGGTTCATTTCCGGGGCGTACGCCGGCAGATATTCAAGAAGCAGGCCATCTTTGGCGGCCTGCTTCTTGAGAGTCTTGGCGATGAAATACGGCGCGTTGTCCAGAACTATCACGAGTTTCTTGCCGAACTCCTGCTGGAGCGCTCGCAGAAAGTGTGCTGCGACCTTCCCCGTAAACCGTCCTTCGACAAATGAGATGAAGCGGTCACCGTCGTCGGTGACCGCGCCCAGCAGGTTGATCGACTTCCGCCCGCCCGAGACCGGCAGTCTCGGGCGGGAGTTCACCGGGAACCAGCTTCGTTTTTGCTCAGTTTTGACGACCTGCGTGTTCTGGTCGATCACGACGATCCGGTAGCCTGCTGCCTTCAGCGTCGGCCACTTTTTTTGAACTCTGCACGCCACTCGCGCTGTTCGGAAGGATCGGCCTTGTAGTGGCGCGGGCGGGCTGTCTGGTAAGACAGCCCCGCCCGCTTCATCACGCGATACATGTGCGCGAGCGAGTACTCAACGTCGAAGGTCTCGGCGATGTGGTCACGGACGAGTTCTTTCGTCCACGTCGGTTCATTGTAACCAGCTTCGGACGGCGACGCGGCCAGCGTCGCCGTCAGTTGCTTCCATTGTCGGTCGGTAAGTCTGGTGGCACTCCCGCCGCGTGGACGGTCGCCGAGCGCGGTAACGTCGCGCTCGGCGACATCATCGAGCCAGTCGTAGATCGTCTGTTCGTGGATGCCGAGTAACCGCTGGATCTTCGCCGGTGAGTCTCCATCCAGATACAGCAACGCAACTGTGATCCGTTTGATCGCCTTCGGGTCGATTTCTCGTCGCAGTTGCTCGCGCAACTGCTCCTCATCGACGCCATCTAACTTACCGCCCCAGGAAGTCATACCAGAGAATACGCGCTGCTGAGATATGAACTAGACTGCTGATCCCTATCACTCGTCCACCGAATCTCTGATGGCAATGATTGAGGATGTCGTGTCCGAGTGAATAGTAGTATATGTCTATAGGCTTGCTTGACTGACCATGAGGGATATTCCCCCATCAGCTACGTGGGAGCGGCTGCAAAGAGAAGACAGGGTGTCACCTGTTGTACGATTAGGGATATATGGGATTCTCGCAGCCGCTGCCATCCTATTTGCTTCGGCGCTCTTGGTGGCTTTTTCTGGCTCCGCCATCACTGATCAAAGCTTGATACAGGATCAGAAATACGCTGCGAACGAATCTGACAACGGTCCTGTCGTCGCGTTCCAGTCAAGAAAAACTCGTGTGGTGATATCTGCTGTTCTCTCAAATCCTACAAATTGCTCCAAACCGGTTATTCAGACGACCGAATATGGTGCCGACGAACGGGCTTTATACATCAAACTTGGTCAAAAATATCAAAATGATGCTCCTAGTACTTGCTCCAGTGACACCCAGAAAGGTGTCTACAGGGCCACAATCGATTTCAACGACAATGAGATGCCTGAAACCGTCAGGGTCGAGATAAGAGGTTCTATCACGACTTTCCGAATGGAGAGAGATGACGATGTTCGGTGACGAGGCGTGGGCAGGATGAGCATGAGCGTGAAGTCAGTAGAATGCGTTTCTCACGCAACTCACACGGTTATCCGCCGAGAAGAGCGCTATCCTGATTTGTACATCAGATCTCGCCAATGAGCGCGGACGATGTGCGAGATACGCGCCCTGTATCTCGCACGCTGTATCTCTCAACTGCTGGGAAGGACTCGCGCAAAACTATGGATTGCTCCAATAATCGCTATCACAGCACGCCCGACGCTTCTCCCACTATATGAACAGCAGCCAGCGGTACTCAAATCGCAAGACTGTGTGTAGATCTTTAAGTTCAATCGAGGGGCTGTGAACTGGATAGCTTTCAATACGGTATCGACACGACAAGTGATTATCCCCAGGAGAACGGCGCACTCCGTCGTTCCTGTCGGGAACCACCAACGAACCATGACGACCACAGAACGACTCAGCGGGCTGATCCCGTCCTTCAACCGTATCGGCGGACGACTAGCACGGTACGCTCAGAGTGCCGTCATCGCCACATGGGTTGCGGTCCTCACGATGGCGTCGCCTGCGGCCGCCCAAGGACTCTGTTCAGTGCCGGGCGCGAGCGGGCCGCTCTCGCTCGGCTTCGGTGTGCTCGTGTCGGTCATCGCCCTTATCGCCATCTTCAAATTCGGTGGCTCATTCCTCAAAGCCATCACCGGGGGCGGACGCGGAAATGCGAAACTCCGCCTCGGAGCAATCGCCGCCGTCGTCGGACTGTTCTTTGCTGTTGGTGCAGACAGCATCGTTCCGTGGGTGATGACCCAACTCGGCGGCGGTCCCGGGTCGGTTGACCTCGCCTGTATGATGGGCGGTGGTGGCGGCGGTGGCAGCTCTAGCGGGTTCCTGCTGCTGGCCGCTGTCCCCTCTCCGCTTGCCCGCCGACTGCGCCGCCGTCTCTCGGAGGAGGAGGAACCCCACAACTAACGGTTACACTGAGAGCTATGCCCCGCTGACGCAATCGGTCAACGCCTGAACCTCCATATTGCACCCTCATGAGCCACGACTGTCACCCCACACGAAGCCGCCCGCTCGCCTTAGCGGCCGTCGCACTCGTTTGCCTCACTCTGGTAGCGAGTGTAGCCGGCGTCGGCGTAGTGGCCGGACAAGCACAGAACGGAACGAACACGACTGTCGGCACCGCCACTCCTGCGTCCAGTACAGGAAGCGCCGGGAATACGTCAGCACTCGTTCAGAACGGTTCCGGCGGTGGAACCGGGACAGGCGGGGCCGCAGCGAACCAGTCGGGCGGGTCCGGGTCTGCGAACGGAACAACCGGCTCCAGCGGCTCTAGCGGTGGCGGAGCGAGAGGCAATACGGGTGCTCTCCTAGATGGCAACACGACATGGGGCGAGTACGCGAACAGCAGCCGCGCCAGCGGAGCGAATGGCTCTGGGAATGCAAGCGGCAACGCCAGCGCTAATCAGAGTAGCAACGGAAGCGGCGGAGGCGGCGTTCTCGGAACGGTTGGGAGCATCGCTGGCGGAGCGTATGATCTCACCGCTGGCGTCGGCGATTTCCTCACGGGCGGGACTGACGAGTGGTTTGGGAAGACCGTCTCTGGGTTCTTCAACGGCGCTCGGTCGTTCTTCGGCTGGATGTTCGGCTTCTTCATCGAGCAGGGAGCCGGCATCATCGAGAATACGATTGATAAAGCAGTCAGGGCGTTCTCGATGACGCCCCACCCGAACAACGTCGGGAACTTCTACCAGAATCCCTCAAACGCCCCGTGGGGGACGGTGTATGATACGTTCCAGCAGACGGGCCTCCCGCTCGCACGGCTCATGTGGCTGGCTAGTCTCGCCTATCTGATGATTGCCGGCAATCAGTTCGGTGCCGGTACGATGTCCTACGCGAAAGAAAAGCAGGCGTGGGTTGGTCTCGCCATTTCGGTGTTTTTCGTCTCGGATGCTGGCTGGACGCTCACTAATCTCGTTCCCCACGTCGCGGATGTGTTCACCCAGTCGTTCACGCAAGACGTTACGACGACCTCGGTGATGGATAGCATGGCGAAGGGAATGGTCGTGCTGTTCGTGCTGCTGCTGATTTACTTTGAGTTGTCCGCCGTCGTCTTGCTGATGGCGGTCGCAGCGTTCAGACTCCTCGTTATCGTTGGATTTGCGCCGTTCATTCCCGCACTCGTTGTAGCGATGTATAGCCCGTTCGGGCTACTCTCGTTCATTGCGAAGGCGGGCATCCACCTCTGGCTCGTATTATTAGTGGCGGCAATACCATCGACGCTGCTGCTCGACGCAACATTCTCGATGGCGCAATTGGCCGCAGGCGGGAATTTCGACCTGCTGGGAACGGTCATGGTCATCCCGCTTATCGTCGGTGGGTTGCTCGCATCGGCACTCATGCCATTCCTGCTGTGGAAAGCGTCGAGCAGCCTTGGATCGGCACTTGGCGTCAATATGCCCGGTTCGGAGAGCGGTGGGCGAGTGCGTCAGAAAATGAGCGAGTACCAGCAGAAAGCCGCCCGTCCCAATCGTTTCCAGCGCGGACTGCGCCGGAAAGACCCAGTAACCGACGGCGGAACCGGCGCACATCGGGCTGGCAGGGCGACGCGCGACGCTCCACGGAACGCGAAACAGACAGCAGAGTCGGCGGGGTCGAAAGCGCGGAATGCACCCAGCGAAGCGAAAGACCGAGCAGCCAACATGAAAAGCAAGCTCTCGCGGTGGTCGTCGCAGTCTAACGGTATCCCCGACGAAGGAGAACTCTAACAATGTCACCACAACGCACCGACAGCAACGACGAATCGACTGCCAGTAAACCATTCGCGCTCATCCCACAGGACAAAGACCACGGGATCCACACGGTCGCAGCCGGGCTGGACCCGCTTGATTTCGGCATAGTGCTGTGTACGCCGATGATCGTGTTCATCGCTGCGACCGACGTGTTCGGCTACTCGATGTCGATACCGCTCATCGGCGTCTCTCTCGCGTCAGGCGGGGTGTTGTTCCTGCTCGCACGCTACGCACCGTACTATCTGAGTCCCCGCGAACTCGTCCGCCGGAACCTCAGCTACGTCTGGCGGCGTATCCGTATGCCGCTAGTCGGTAAGGAGGCGCGCAACGTGCCGGGCATTGTCGGCGTTCACCGGAAATTCGACGCGCTCGAACACGAGGATGGATCGGTTTTCGGCGTGATCGAGGTGACGCCGATCAACGCGAGTCAGTTCAGTCAAGCCGACTGGTTCGACTGGGCGGGCGATGTCGCTACCGCGCTCGATACCGAGATTAGCAAGTTCGAGGATGATGGGTTCGATATCAAAATCCGGTGGGAGCAGTCTGAATACTCGCCACACGAGCTAACTGCACTCCGCGAGGCCCAGACCGACGGCAGTTTCACCGGATACGTCCGTCAGTGGGCAAAGCGAGTCGAGAACTACTTTACCCGAGAGCCAGCCGACGAGGACGACGACGGCGGCTATCTTCTCAGAGAGGGCGTGATGGACCGCTCGATGCAGATTATCGTCCCGGTCGGGAACGATGAGGGTGTTGAAGTCAACACCCTCGAATCAACGATCCGAGAGTATGGGCTAATGGAGCTGACCGACGCCCAGCGCGTCGGCCAAGGCCGACTACTCGATATGCGGCTGAATCGTGTCGAAGCGTTCGCCAACTCCGTTGCCGCTGGCCGCCGCCTCGACACGGACGAGATAATCGGCCTCCAGCGCGCTCACTGGCAGAACGAACGAGAGCTTGACCCGGCCGATGTCACCAGCGACGGGCCAGTGCTCCCACCCCAGGAAACACGATTTGACGGCGCGGACGACCCCACGACTGCCGAGAGCACCCAGACAGCCGTCGCCGACGGTGGGACCGCAGCGGAGGAACTAGCCGAGAGCGCTGGAGAGCGCCCCGAGGACTCCGATGAGGACGAGTCGGACGGCACGCTCGCACGAGCGTATGAGAACCTGAAATACTCGCTCGCGTCGCACGCTGACGAGACCACGCGGAATCGGATGTATAACATCTACGCGCCGCAGGAGGTGGACGAACAGAAAAAGCACGTCAACCTGAATGACGGTGAGCAGTACGCACGGAGTCTCTACCTCGTGGGTTGGCCGAAAGACCCGAAAGTTGGGCTGCTGGACCCGGTGATCAAGAATCCCAGCCTTCGGTACGCGATGACGCTGAACCTCCACACGACCGAGCGCTACGACAAGCGTGAGGAATTGAAGGCTGAAAAGGAGAAAATCGCTGGGAGCGCTATCTGGTCGGAATGGTTCGGCGACGGCGAGAGTAGCGACGCCGACGCGGCTGGCATCGACAAAACAGAACTCCGCGACCATATGCGTGACACACGGGTTGACGCGAGTGAAACGACCCTCGTCGTCACCGTGTGGGGCAAGACACCCAAGCAGGTGAACGCGGCGGCGAAGGAGATGAAACAAGAGTGTCGCCAGCACGGCATTCAGTTGAAAGGTGCGCGGAAAAACCAACTCCCGGCGCTTCAGACCACCGCGCCATCGGCCCGCGATGTGCTCGATGAAAAAATGGCGGTGGACCTTCGGTATGACCTCCCAGCGGGTGCAGTGGGAACCGTGCTGAGTTTCGGCGGCGGCGTCCGCCAAGACGAGGATGGAACGCATATCGGCTACGCGAAGGCTGGACCGGGTGACAGCCCGATTCTCGGAGCGGTACAGGTTGATCTCGACTCACTTACCACCCAGCACGTCGGTCTCATGGGACGGTCAGGGTCGGGAAAGACTGCCGGCGAGGAAATGCGTATCCTCGACAACAATCTCCGCAACGACAAGAAGACGGTCATCATCGACATCGCCGAAGGGTTCGACGGTTCGACGTTCGCACAGGACGGAGCGAAGATCGTCGTTGGCGACACCATCATCAACCCCTTCGAGGTCAACCCGCCCGAGGACGCCACTGGCAACGTGAAGCCGGTCGAAGACAAGGCCGAGGTCATCACGGACATGTTGATGATTCACCTCCGCAAGCACGCGCCGGGGGATGTAGCCGGGCTACGCCAGCCAGCGAAGGACGCGGTGATGACGACGTTCAAGCGCCACGGCATTATTCCCGGCAAAATCGAGACGCTTGAGCCGGCCAACCGCGAGACCGACGGCTACCCGACGTTCTCGGATTTCTTCGATAGCGTCGAATATATGAAAAACAACGGCGAGGAGTTCGTTCGCCAGAGCGTCGCCGAAGAACGCGAAGGTGCGGCGAAGAAACTCCTGCAACACCTGAGCGCATTCGACACCTCACAGGGCGAGGCTGACTATGCGTTCCTCGACGGCCAATCCGAGGTTGATCTGACCGATGATACGGTGCTACTCGACATGAATCACTACGAGGAGAAAGGCACCGTCGAGCGGTCGATGCTCATGCGGTTAGTGACGGGCCAAGCCTACGAGATTGCCAAACGCACGCCCCGCGACGTGCGGGTGGTCGTGGACGAGGCGCACAAGGTCTTCCACGACGAGCAAGACGCCGAGGATTTCGAGGAATTGGTTCGTGCAGGCCGGAACTACGGTCTCTCGTTCGACTTCATCAGTCAGGCGACGCGGGACTTCGCCGAAGGGCCGGCAGGTATCATCGCCGACCAGTGCTCGCTCATGATCTGGCACGAGGTCGGTGACATCGACGCTCAGACGCTTATCGACGAGTTCCAGATGAAGCCCGAACGCGCTTCGCTCATCACGGGTGGACTGGATACGGGAGACAACGACGGCACCGACCGCAGCGAGGCGCTGGTGTTCATCGAAGGCGACGACGAAGTGTATCTTGTCGAGCAGAAACTGTCGGACTATGAGAAAGCCCTTGTCGAATACAAAGAGTCCAGCGAGGGCGATTTCCGCGCGTACATGGCGCGGAAGACGGATGCTCACGAATTGCCAGAGGACGACATCGCGGTGATCGATGGTCTCGGCGACGATCCCGAGGCAGTGAGCCAGTTGTACGCGGCGGATATCATGACGACCGTCGATTTGACGAATGCCGGCGCAGAAGCGGTCGCCGAAGCGGCAGACGTCACCCCCGAGCACGCGCTCTCATGGATTCAGCGCGCCTATCAGGGTGATTACCTCCGCTACGCCGACGAAGACGAGCACGAGCCGTCCGCCAGCGAACCAGTCACGCCCGCCCAGCCCGAGGCGGCGACCGACGGTGGGTGCGTGCTCACCGATATTGCTCACGTCGGCGAGGACATGGCCGCAACGCTCCACGAGGCAGGCTACGAGTCCGTTGTGGACGTGCAGAACGCCGACCGTAACGCGCTCACCGACGTTGAGGGCATCGGTGAGTGCCGCGCCGAGCAGGTCATCGAGAGTGCCAGTGGCGTGCTCGCCGGCAATCAGCAGGATGCTCATGCAGTCGCCGACGGTGGGACGGCCAGTAGCACCGACGCGGACGATAGAGGTGGAGAGTAATGGCGCACTCGCATTCCCACCACTGCGACCATCCCCGGACAGTTGAAGGACGCACGCTCGCCGTCGAGGAGGGCGTGACATACGACATCTGGAAATACGTCTTTGGGAAGTTCGAGGCCATTCGGCTCATCGCGCTGCCAACGAACGGGTCGATTCAGTTGCGGGCGAAAACGGAGACCGATACCGCCGCTCCGCTTGGTCTCTGTCAGCGCCAGCGAGCACTCATGTTCCACCCCGATGACGGCGGGCTTGAAATCAACAATCAGGAAGTGGTTGGGTTGAAGCTCCCGCTTCGGGCGTTCGCGCGTATCCAACGCGACCTCGCAGCGCTGTTGCCCGACGGTCGCTCGCTTGAGGGAACGCCTGCACAACTCCCGCATACTGAGACGGAGACAGAGATAGAGCAGACAGACGATACTGCCGTTACCAACGGAGACCGATGCCAATGAGCAACAACGAGAGCGACTCCGGTCGACTAGTCGATCCATACAAGTCCGACAAACCGAGCTACGGCCCCGCCGTAATGAGTCAGATAGGGAGTGGAATCACTCACCCCAAGAACGCCGCCGAGACCGACGGTGACAGCCCCGACCGTAAGGAGGGAGAGAGTTCGCAATGAGCGATCGCTGGCCGAATCGTCGCTCCGCGCGAGCGCTGTACCGCCCGCCTCGACGGGCGCTACTCGCCGTTGGGTCCGTTGCTGTCCCCGGGTCCGTACTCGTCGGCGGCGACCTCACCACGGCGAGCTTCATCGGCCTCACTGCGCTCGCAGCGTTCTTCATGAGCCACGTTGAGCGCGGAATGCACCCTACTACCCCGCATCGGAGCGCCGGCCACGATGGAGACCACAGCGCAGCCGAGAGCAGTGAGTGTCACCCGCACAGTACGACCACGACCACCGAGGAGAACTAACCCATGTTCAACTTTAATAAGCGCTACACGGCTGCACAGCTAGACGATATCGAGACTATCACGCAGTCCCCAGCGGACCTTTCCGGGACGCTCCTGCGTGTCCGGCCCCATCCTGAAAACGATGGGATGCACGATGCCGCCGGCCTTCTGCAAGCGCTGTATGACCCCCAAGAGAGCCTGTTCGGACAGAACACCAGCAAGCCCTGTTCGTTCGAGTTGTGGTTCAACGAGGGGTCAATCACGTTCTACCTGTACGCTCCGACCGAGAGTGCCGCTGAGAAATACAAACGTCGGGTAGCAAACGCCTACAAGAACACTGCTATCACGGAAGTCGAGGACGGAGGCCGCGCATTTCCGGCCGTCAACGACGATGACTACGTAGCCGGCTGTGAGATGTTCCCGCAGAAAGACGGTGACGACGGGCAGTACCTTCCCATCCGCCACTACCGCGACAATCAGGGCTTCGAGAAAGACCCCTACGGTCAAATCACGAGCGCGCTGCTTTCGACCGACGAGAGCAAGGTCATCGTCCAAGTCGTCTTCAAACCCGCTCCGCGTGATTGGACCGACAGTACCCTCCTATCACCCGGTGTGGACGACGTGGCCGACCGGCTGAAATCCGACGACGTAGTGTGGGACCCGATACCCCGTGACCGCGAAGCCACCCAGAAGGACAAAGAGGCCGCGAAGGTGGTCGAGCGCCAGCGCAACGCCCAAGCATTCCATACTAACATCCGCATCGCGGCGATCTCTCCCGAACGGGGTGAGGCCGAGGCCCGAGCGAAAGACCTCGGCGGGATGTTTGCGAGCTACTACAATGCGACCACCGAGCAGGGCTTAGAGCAGGAGGCGGTTCGCGGCTGGCCGCGTGGACGACGCGCGAAGAAACTCCACGAGCACCTCGACCGGATGCAGCGCCGCGAATACCTTGAGGCTGAACTGCTACTCACCGTGAACGAACTCGCGGGCGTCGCCCACATTCCAAACGGCACGGAGAAAGACGGCATCAACACGCCGAAAATCGACTGGCGGCAGACCCAGCGCGGCGATCGTGTGGGCGGCGACAGCGAGCAGTTCGGCAGCGAGTCCGAGAGTTTCGAGGAGGACAGCGGACAAGCAGCCGGAGACGATTGAACCCATGCCCCAGACAGGACGCTGGCTCAGTTGCTTCGCGTTGGTTGTTGCTTTCGGCGCGATGCTGGCCTTCGTGGGCATCTTCGTCACTCATCTTCCCGCGTGGCTAACGCCTCCGCACTACCCGCCGACGTCGCCGACATACACACCACCGTTCAGTGAATCCGGCTTCATCTTCATTCCGAGCGAAGGCTGGGCCGCGCTTGCACTCTCCGCCGTCGCTTGGAGCGTTCGTGGCGCTATCGCACACTACTGGTCCACTCTGAACGGTCACGAGAGCACTGCTGACTGAATCGCTTGCCGACCAACCCGAGACAGCATTCACAACCATAATGTCGATGTTCAACGGTATCCTCAGTTCCGACGCACAGTCTGCCGACGAACAAGCCGAGCGTGCTGACGACGACGGCGACGAACCCGAGGTTGACCTATCGCTGCTCGATGATTCCGAGCAGACGATTCTCCATGAGCCGTATCATATCTCTCCAACCGGCTACGAGCGCGCTGCTGGCACGGAGGCGCTGGCCCATACCGACATGGAAGGCGACGTTGCCGGGCCATTCGTCCGCCAGATGTTCGAGAACGCCCGCAAGAAACCGCGACAGGCGCTCTGGCTTGGCTACGACGACGACCCGCAAGAAGGCTTCCGCGAGGCCGGTATCCCCTTCGAGAACCTGCGTCGCCACCTCTGGATTGCCGGCGTGAGCGGGTCGGGGAAGACCACGCTCAAACTGAACCTCATGACACAACTCGCCTACGGCGGGTACGGATTCGTCTATAACGACCCGAAGGGCAAGGACAGCCGCCAACTCTTACGAATGCTTCCCGAGGACCGGCTGGACGACGTGATCTGGGTCGAACCCGGCAGCCGCGAGCACGACCGCACCGTACAGTTGAACTTTCTCGAAATCCCTGACTGGGTACCCGAGAGCGAACGCGAAAACGCCGTTGAGGACCGTATCGAGAACCTGAAAGCGTTCTTCGAGACGGAGGGCTACATCAACATCGAAACCATTACCGAGACGCTAGGCCGGGCGATGCTCAAATCCGACGACGATTTCTCGCTTATCGACCTATATTTCATCCTGCTCAATCAGGACCACCGCGCTGAATTTGCCGAACAGGTCGAGGACCCCTTCATCCAAGCCTTCTGTCGGGAAATCGCCGAGATGGATGACGATACAATTCGCCCGATTCTCAAACGTATCACCTCGTGGGTCCAGAACAGCGTCGTTCGCAAAATCATCGCCTGTCGGGAATCGACTATCGACTTTCGAGAAATCATCGAGGAGGATAAAATCGTCATCGTCCGCACGCCCGTCACCAACGACGACATCAAGCGGATGACCGCTCTCGGCGTAATTCGCAACATCTGGAGCGCGATTCAACAGCGGTCGTACCGGACTGACAAGGACCCCCAACCGTTCTTCATGTTCTGCGACGAGTTCGACGACATCGTAAGCGCGGAACTCGACGTTGACTCGATGCTTGCCCGCGCGCGCTCGATGTGGTTGAGCCTCACCCTCTCGTGCCAGTATCCCTCCCAAATCGAGAAAAAGAGCGATACCGTCCTCGACGCGATGGAGAACAACTGCGACAATCTCGCGGCATTCAAGGCCAATCAGAAGGCGAACGCGCGGATTCTCATGAACCGCTTTCGCAAATACGACTCCGAGGTGCTGCTCGACACCAACGACTACGAGATTTGGACGCAGTTACCGCTGTCAGGCGGGCAATACAGCGGCGGTGTGAAACTCAATACGTTCGCGCCCTATCCGCCGCTACGCGACGAGGACGCAATAGACGAGATTATCGAGGAGAGCTTA
This sequence comes from Halococcus sp. AFM35, assembly GCF_051195015.1. Lineage (NCBI taxonomy): Archaea > Methanobacteriati > Methanobacteriota > Halobacteria > Halobacteriales > Halococcaceae > Halococcus > Halococcus sp. AFM35. Next base: position 12,299 of record NZ_JBNTJU010000026.1, on the reverse strand, counting down.
GAGCGGTACGGCGAGAAGCCATTGAGTGACGCCGAAATCCAGAGTGAGTTGAAATTCGGGCGGCTGGGCGATGCGCTGAACCCCGAGAACGTCGATGCCGACAATATCCCGCCCGAGCGCATCTTGGAGTGCGTGTACGTTGCCGTCGCGCGTGAGTATGACGACCCTGATGGGACCGAACAGCTCGCGTTCGACCGGGTTCACGAGGAATTTGAACGGCGAACGGGCGTTGAAATCACCCAAGCGAAGTTCTCGAATCCAATCGAGGAGATGGACGATGAGTTCCTCGATTATGGACGCGAAGGGGAACCGAAGGTCCGGCTCACCGACGACGGCCTCACCAAACTGTTCGAGCAGGATACGGGCGAGGCGGAGAACGCGGGCGGTCCCGAGCATCGGTACATCCTCCGCGAGTGCTTCAAAACGTTCCTCGGCATGGGCGCGGACGCTTACCTCCCCTCGCAGGGCGGCGAGGAGCTACCTGATGGCGTGGCCGACCTCCCCATCAACCCACTCGCCGAGGCCGAAACCGATGCCGAATACCAGCAACTCAAAGCCACCTGTGAGGAGGAATACGGCCGCCTCTACGACCTTTCCGACGGCAAAGACATCGCTATCGAGGCCGAAACAACGACGCTCAAGAAACCGAAGCAGACGCTCACGAATCTCCGCAAGGCCGTCGAGCAGGGCAAGAAATGTGTCTTCGCGTGTAAGGATGGCAGCTACGACGAGGACGACTTCGCCGACCCCGACAACATTCCCACCCATACCAGCCTGTTCGAGTATTGGGGCCGGCGCGGCGAGAACGTGATTTTCGACACGAGCGGCCGAGGCGGGAACGTCACCACCGACTACTCGGAGCTGACGTTCGTGAGCGAGACCACCGACGATGGACGTATCTTCTACAATCGAGGCCGAGAAATGCAGGTCGAGGCTGGCGTGGGAGCGCTCCGGCCGGACACTTCGGACAGCCTTCGGTGGCGCGAGCGGTCAACTGGCGAGGCAGTCGCCGAGACCGAGATCGTGATTGAGGAGAAAACCGATAATGGGCGGGTCCTGTCCCGGTTCGAGAGTCCCGAAGCGGTCTTCGAGGCCAGCCCCGAGGCGTTCCCGGCGTACTACGAGTATGTTGAGGGCGAGTACGTGGTTCACGCGAACGGCACGGAGGCGACGTTCGAGACGAAAGACGCGATGACGGAGAACTTCAAGGTGATCCGCGAGCCGTTCATCCCCGAACGTGAGTTCGTTGATTCGTCGGGCGACACTCGGTTACCGACCGAGGATGATTTCATGTTCATCATCTACCCCGACGACAACAACGACGAGTACGACGGCCCGCAAATCTACGAGCATGGCGAGGTCCGCCCGCTCGTACCTGACGAGAGCAACGGTGAGAGCAGCGCCGAGACCGAGCGCAGTGCCGACGAGGAGGCTGCACCAACCGAGGACGAGGCGTCGTCGCGGCAGGCCACAGAAAATGATGAGCACGATTCTGCGAGCGCGGACGAGGAACAGGTAGAGAGCACCGACAACGAGCGAGAGAGCCAGATAGAAACCGAGAGCCAACCGAGTGACGACGCTGACACCACGGCGGACGACGACACCACCGAGGAGGTCGGTGGGACAATTGATTCACTGCGCTCCGGCTATTCCGAGTGATCGCTTTCGAGCGTCGAAATCCGCCCATCCATAGTTTCGAGCGAATCGGCTACCTCATTATCGACTTCTTCGCGGTGGTCCAACCGGCGGTCAATCCGGTCGATGTCGTCTTGCAGCGACTCTACGAGACTGGATAGCTGTTCGATGCGTTCCGGGAGGTCGGCAATCGATAGCCCCTCATCTTCGTCGTCGTCCTGAAAGCCCGCTGCTACTCGCTCACCTTCTTCGGTGAGTTGTATCCGCTTTCCCGGCACGACAGTTCCTCCCTCAGCCGTCGGTTGCCGAGTTTCGACTAACTCCATCGGCTCCAGATAGTTCTCTATCCGATAGAGGATAACCCGGTTCGGTTCAATGCCGGTCGAATCCCGAATCTCACTCGTCGTCAGTTCCTCAGTGGCCTCGAATAGCACTTCCAGTATCTCCCGTGATTTCCAATCCAAATCAGCGACGGACTGCGCCATATCCGTCTATCATTCTCTGGATACAATAAACCTTCTCCAAGAATGTTCTCCGAGAACTATTCTCCGAGAAAAAGAACTCGGCGTTATTTCTTTGGCAGATTTCTCGGCGTTTCTCGGCAATCCATTCCGGCGCGTCCACTATGTCCCCCTCTCATCTCGGTGCATCGGAAACTGGACCCCCGGGAAAAGAACAGCAGAACAAGAGAAAAGCAGTGTATAAGAAAAGAGGAAGGTCGAGTAGAGAGCGATAGCAAAACCGGGATTCAGGTGAGCGAATAGCGATGGGGATTCAGGGGGTCTCGACCACCGGGATTCAGACCAGCGATGAGAACAAGACTGGGATTCAGGTGAGCGAAAACAATGGGGTTCAGCCGAGTGACAACCACTGGGATTCAAGCCAGCAGTAGCAGCAGGGGATTCCACTCAGCGCAGAGTCCTGGATTTCGAGGCAGCGACGACACTGGGGATTCAGGACAGCAACTTACCGACCAGCAACGACAGCGAGAGAGCAAAAGGTGGGGTCCAGCAGAGCGATGACAGGCTGGGGTCCAGCCATCTGACAGCACGAACTGGGGGTCCAGCAGGCTGAGAGACACAGCAAGAATCGACGACAACCAGCGGCGACGATGGGGGTCAGGCCGAGTACCAGCAGGCAGCATGGAAGACCGCTGCACGAGACCTCGGGGGTCAGCCAGCAGAAAACACCGCACAGCATGGAAAACCGCCTAGCGACAGGCTTGGGGGTCAGCCGAGCGAGACACCGCACAGCGTGGCTAAGAGCTTCCGGCCAGCATGAATCCCGGCCGAGCGAAGCACAGCATGGCTGTCAGCGACAGCACCGCTCTCTCGAACCCCGAGGGAGTATCGAGCAGTCACGACGACAGCGCTTTGCTGGGAGTGACAGCAGGGCACCAGCAGCGATGACAGCAAGGCCTGGAATCCCAGAGGAGTCGAGCGAGCGACGACAGCGCTCCTCTCAGTCAGAGGGACCCCGGTGGAGCTATGACCGGGACCCCAAGAGTCGAGCAGCGGCGACAGGCCGCAATGCTGGCTGCGAACAGCAGTCTCGCTTCTTGCAGCAAGAATCAGCACACTCGAATCCCGAGCCGGGAGCCGATCAGCGTCGGCGGCGCTCTGCAATCAGCAGAGTTGACCCCCGGGCGAGCGAGCAGCGGAGGCGGCCCCTACGCGCCACAATAGCGACAGCGCTCCGGCGGGACGCGACACCGCACGACAGGCCCGACCCCCGGCGAGTGCGCCCCCTCTGACGGGCGGAAGCCGGGATACCTATGACCCCACTGAGCAGACATCCAGAAGTCGAGGGCGGGCGGAGCGTCGGCCCATAGCGCCTCAAATCGTCTCTCACCGCAGTCGCACCCGTCCTCGATGTTTCCTCACCAGCGACGACACACCGGACTCAGCGGCCAGAAGAACCCGCCTCAGCCCGCACATAATACCGAACCTCCCCGCTACTGGTATGGTATTCCAGCGCGTCGGGCGGCAACTGGAGCGTCGTCACAACCACCCGGAGGTCTCCCACCGCACCGAGCGTGTTCACGAACAGCGCCGCGAGTGCCGCCAGCGCGGTCGCAGTGCTGCCAACGACCATCAGCAGAACGAAGACCGGCGCGAGCACCAGCGTCGGCGCAGCCGCCAACAGCGCGCTCTCACGCCGCGTCTGAAACTCACCGTAGGTCAAAATGTACGGCCCGGTTTCGAGACCAGCGATGTCGAAGCCCGCCGTCAGCTCTAGGCCAAGCAGCCACCCCACAGCCGCATGAACCAACTCGTGAACCACGGTCGTCACGAGGGCGACCACGGCCACCGCACCGATGGAGTAGTGGTCTTGATTGAGCCACACGAGCGCGCCGAGACCGATGACCGCGAGCAACCACCCGCCAGCCAGCCCGCGCGCGACGAACCCGAACGGAGTATCCGGGGCAGGAGTGTATGGGTGGAAGCCCGCTGGCGGGTCCGGTCCCGAGGACTCACGCATCGGACTCAATCACGAAAGCCGTTAGTCGGCGTCCTCGACTGGATGCTTGTCGCCGTCCTCGTACACAACATCGCCCACGGTAATCGACTCGCCGAGGTTGAGCGACAACATCTTCAATATTGTTTCAGAATCGTTCCCTCCGAGCACATCGATAGGCGATTGGTCGTTCTCACTCCCTCTGCCGCTCCCGTTCTCGATTGGCACGTACCACAGGACCGACCGCGCGCTCGGATTTCGCCGCTTCACATCCGCCTCATGCTCCAATTCCTTGAGTTTGCGCCGCGCTGAATCATCTGAACAACCGAGTGCGTTTGCTACGTCGGCGGCCGTCACAACCGCGTTCGGAACCTCATCGAACACCGCACGAGCATCCTCCGCCGACCACGTTTCAATGAAACCGGGACCGTCACCATGTTCAGGCATACCTGTCAGTACGAAACTCACCAACTTAACACTTACGCAATTGGCCTACAATCTAAACATTAAGCATAGACATAAGATCAGAGGCTTATATCGGAGGGTTAGATACCATCACCAAACCGACCGACAACGCATTAGCGGCATCAACCTACAACGAAACCCTTAAGTGAATAGGTCATATACAATGGAGTAGAGACAGACCGGCCCCTCCGGGGCGCTTTCGAGCGAAAGGAAGTGCCCGCGCGCTAGAACGCGCGGGCTGGTCTGTTTCACCCACAGACCATGAGCACGAACGAACTCAGCGGTCAAGAATCCGGCGAATCGACCAACGAACGACGCGGCATCAAGGCAGTCGCCAAGCGCGTCAGCCGTGCGCTCGATGGTTTCTACCACGTCGAAACAGCCGGCGACGACGGTGAATATACCGTCTTCAGCGGGTCGGGGAACACCTACACCGTGAGTCTGCCCGAAGGAACGTGTACGTGCCCGGACGGCCAGCGCGGAGCATGGTGCAAACACGCCCACCGCGCCGCATTCGTGACCGGCGAAATCCCCGCCATCGACGGCGTTCACGTCGAACCCGCCGACGCGCCCGACGACGAACCCGACAGCGAAAGCACCGACGACGAACCCGACGCAGACGACAGTGAGACGCTGGCCGAGCGCGTCGAACGCTTCGAGCAGAACAACCCCGGCGCGTCCGCTATCGAAGTCGTCGCCCAACTCGATATTGACCCCGGCCAGAAAGAGCACGTCGAGGAGGTGCTCGCCTAATGTCCGACAGCAGCCCCACTATCACCCAGCAGTATTCGTTTACCGTCGGCAATGACGGCGACACCGACGGGATTGAGCCGTCCGAGGAAAGTGTCGAGACCTCGCTGGAAGCGTTCGGAGCGTCGGTGGACCACCGCGAGCGCGACACCCGCATCGACCAGCCCGAAGCCAGTACGTTCGGCGTGGACGACCGCAAAACCGTGACGCGCGGCGACGGCGGCGAGCAGCGCGCGCTGTTCGCAGATACCGACGACGACCAGCGGACGCTTACGGGCGAGCGCGCTGCCAGTCAATGCCTGTTCGGGAGCGACGACGAAAGCGGCGACGACGGCGAGAGCGACGATGAACCCACCGCGACCGAGAGCGATGAACCCAGCCCGCGAGCGCTCGCCGACGGCGGCCGCGTCGAGGACGGCGAGAGCGGTGAAAGCGACGGCGACAGCGCCGACGAGGACGGCGGCGACACGGACCCCACGTTTAACCCCGACGAGGAGACCGTCACCGACGCATGGGAAGGCGCGTTTCTCTCCGCGAGTTGGGGCTACAATCAGACCAACGTCGAACTCGCCCAAATCGTCGCAGTAAGCGATAGCGGGAAGACCGTCCTCGCTCGGTTCGTCACCGCCGAGCGCGTCGGCCACGGACGGACGAGCGAACAGCTACGCCCCACCGCCGAGCAATACGGCGACGAGTTCCGCCTGCACGTCCGGGACGGCATCGACGGCGACCCACGCTTTCGCGGGAGCTACCCACTCGGCAACGACGGCGACATGGACGGCCCCACACGGCGAGGGTCGTTCTACCCGTGGAGCAACGACCCCGAAACCTCGATACGACAGACCGCTACCAACCACGGCCACTAGCTCGCCGAATCAACCCGTCAAACAGTCATATTTTCCGAGCGTGTGAGCGACGAGAGGTGGTCAATTTGCCGTCTCAGCGGTCCCGCCGATGGACTATTATGATAAGTCCAACCGTGCCACACCGCACAGAGCTGTAACCGGCGCGATATACTCGCCGTGAGCCAAACCGACTGACAGCGCATTAGCGAAACTAACCTTAAGCGAAAGCCTTAAGTGGACGAGGCTGTTACGATGGAGTAGAGACAGACCGGCCCCTCGGGGCGCTATTCTGACGAGGAAAGCGCCCGCGCGCTAGAACGCGCGGGCCGGTCTGTTTCACCCACAGACCATGAGCACGAACGAACTCAGCGGCCAAGAAACGCCTGATTGCACCGGCCTGAAAACCACCGTCTGCGCCAACGGCGTTATCAACGTCAAGCGCCCCCAGTCCGACCGCGCCCATTCGACGTTCGTGGACAGCGACGGCGACGTTCTCCGCTGCTCCTGCAAAGGCCACAAATTCAACGGGCATTGTGTCCATCAAGACGAAATCGAAAAACGCCCACTCGTGCGGACGAGCGCGGCGGCAGCGGCGGCCGAAACGAGCCAACGGGTTGCCACCGACGGCGGAACCCAGCAGGTTGCCCACACCGACGCAGGCGACACCGACGACACCCGGCCACAGACCGACCACTGGAGCCAGCCCGTCGAGCACTTCAATGATGAACCCGTCGGCGCGGGCGAGAAATCCGAGTGCCAGTCGTGCGGCACGCGCTTCGAAATAGCGATGATAGCCGCGACCGCCGAGAATAGCCGCAACTGGGAGGAGTTCTACGAGTGTCAGAACTGTGGCGCGACGGGTTCGTTCCGCTTCTACGGTGAGAGCGAAGCAGACCGCCGAGAGTGGACCGGACGCATCGCCTACCCCGACGCCTAACGCCGATGCAATGCGCGATTTGCGGCACGGACGGCGCTAAGTACGACGACCCGGTTGCACCACGCTCGGCCACGCGCGGACTGTGCGGTATCTGCCGGCAGCGCGAGGGCGCGCGCTAACTCCGGTCGCGGGGCGCTTTCGGAGCCTACCATGCAACAGACCACGCTCACCGACGACACGACCACCGCCACGAGCACGACCGACCGCGAACGGTCGGCGAACGCGAGGACGAGTCTCGCACCCACCGACCAGCGCGGCGGTGACGGCTGTTGCCCGTGGTGCCTCGCCGCAGCCGAGACCTTCGAGGACCACGGCGACGACCGCGCTCGGTGTGGGTACTGTGACGCCAGTATTCCCCTCGGCGCAGACTGGTTCGAGCGCGGCGAGAAAATCGTCGTGTGACTCCTGTTTTCTTAGTGCCGGTGAGCGGAGACAGTTGCCGTTTTCAGCGCCGATAGAAATAGACTATTATGACAAACGATAGTTCGTAGCAGACCATCATGGCACATTCAGCATGTTCTACAAGACACGGGACTCAAACCGACCGACAGCGCGTTAGCGGGAATAGCCTAAAACATAATCCTTAAGTGGATAGGGCATATACAATAGAGTAGAGACAGACCGGCCCCTCGGGGCGCTTTCGAGCAGTAAGGAAGTGCCCGCGCGTTGGTGCGCGCGGGCTGGTTGTCTCACACTCCGACAACCATGACGACGAACGCAACCCGCGAACAAGAATCCGACGCATCACACGCCAGCCAGCAGCCGACCAGCGAAGCCGACGCCAGCAGCCGCGAGACGGTTCACACGACCGACGAGTGGGCACTTGTCGTTCGGACGGATGGTGCGGTCGAAGCCCGCACGCACTGGGAGAACGCCGACCTCCGGGCGTTCACGACCGCCCCGACCGCCGAAGCCCCCGAAGCGAGCGCGACCTACCGCTACGGCAAGACCATCGAAGGCGTTCTCGCGCGGTACGCTCACGAAACGCGCTTCGAGCGCGACCCCAACGACGGCGAACACGGCGCGGCGCTCCGCCGAGGCATCATCGACGCGCTCCAATCGGTCGCACCGACGACGTTCCCCGACGACACCGACCGCCAGCCCGTCGGCGTCGTCCACGTCAACGCGCCCACCGGCCCCTCGACGTACATCGTCAGCGAGGACGGCACCGACACCGGCACGTACGCGACGTTCTACCCGTTCGAGAGCGCGAGCGACAGCTCCACGGAGGCAGGCCGATGAGCGACCGCGACAAGTGCCGCAATCCGTCGTGCAGCAACGACCCGCGCGGCGGCGGTGGCTTCAGCGGCCGGTTCTGTTCGACCCCCTGTGAACTCAAATTCGAGCACGTCCGCGCTGACGCCCGTGACGCACGCCGTGACGCCCAGCGAGAGGTTCGACAGGAGGACGGTCTATGAGCGGTCGGCAGACCGACCTCAGCCCCGCGCTGCTCGCCGGCACGCCCGTCGGTGGCCCCGGCGGGTTCGCCGCCTGTGATACGTGCAACCGGGGGCTGACTGACGGCGACCGCGAGCACGACCCCGACGATAGAGAGGCCGACACCGTGTACGCCTACGCGACCCGCGTTCGCGGAACGAGTCGGTGGTCGCTTCGGTGGGTCAGTTGCGAGGCGTGCGGCCCGCCCGGCGACGGCGACGGTCCAGCCGACGAATCCGGCGAGACAGTCGCCAAAGCCACGCTCACCTACGACGCCCGTATCGACGCTTTCGCGCTCGCCGACCCCGAAGTTCCCGACCAGACAGGAGGCAACCCATGACCGACCGTGAGCACGAGCGCCGCGAGCCGAGCGACGTGCCCGGGTTCGGGCGCGTCGGCGGTGTTGACGACCCCGTACCGTGCGGCGAGTACGGCGACGACCCCGACGCTATCGGCGGAGCGCAGGAAGCGCCGCCGTTCCCCGAGTTCGCCGCCCAGCGTGCCAAACGCCGCCAGTATTCCATCGAGCGTGAATCGCGCGGCGGTCACGACGGCGACCACATTCGCATCCGCGATTTGCGCGGCGCTCCCGACACCTCGATGGTGCTGTCGGTCGTAAGGGCGGCAAACGCCGAAGGATGGCGACTAGCGGACTATCACAAGTCGGGCGATGAACTGCTGTTCGTGCCCGCCGAGGGCGGTGAGAGTCGATGACGCCCGACGAAACCGTGTTGCCCGACTTCGCCGCCGAGCGCGCCGCGTGCGAGCGGTATGCGGTCGAACGCGAGCCGCGTCCCGGCCATGACGGCGAGCGGATTCGGATTCAAGATGTCGGCGGCGCTCCCTCGACGCTCATGCTGCTCGTTTGCGTTCGCGCCGCGAACGCCGACGGGTGGCTGCTCGACAAGCACAGCGACCACGGCGGCGAACTCGTGTTCGTGCCCGCCGAGGGCGGTGAGAGCCTATGAGCCAGACCTGTGAGTATTGCGACGGCGAGCACGACGTGAGCGACACGGTTTTCGCCATCGTCTCGCACGGGTTCGGTCACGCCAACAAAGAGCACAAGCCGTTCTGCTCGGTCGAGTGCCGAACGTGGTGGCGACGACGGTGCAGCGACAATCCCGGCGCGTGGGAGCAGCCCGCTCCGAAGGGCTATCAGGGCCGTCTCGATAGGTACGTAGCCGACGACTCCGACGCCGACGAGAGCGCCGCACAGCCCGCCACAATCGCCGACAGCGAAGCCGCGACCGTGGAGGCCGACGCATGAACAGCGCCGTCGAGGACCCCGCGACCGTCCGCGAACTCACCCGCTGCGTCGAGCACGAGCATCCCGACCTCAGCGCGTCGTACAACGGTCGGTGCGAGCAGGTGGTCGTCGTCGGCCAGCCCAGCAGCCCCGAGCCGCCCGCCGCGCTTCGGGAAATCATCGCGAGCAACGGCTTCGAGATGGCGACACAGACCGTCGCCAGTCGCGGGCGCTGGATTGGCGTTGTGAACGCTAGAGACGACGGGAAAGGGCAATGAGCGACGCCGAGCAAGCTCTGCTGACGATGACAGGCGAGCAGCGCATTGACGAGCACGGCGAGACCGACGAGTGGGACCGTGGCGGCGTGTACGACCCCGGCGGGAGGTTCGACCTCGCCGCGACCGAGGACCTGCTGGCCGACCGCTTCGTGCCCGTTCGCAACCGCCTTCCCGACACCGTAGGCGAGTACGGTCGCCAGCCCACCCAGCGACCGTACTCCACACTATACTACTGGGACGGCGAGGCCGGGAACAGCCACGGCGTCACCGTCACCGAGCGGTTCGTCCGCGTCTTTCCGGTCGGGCCGTATCTCCACCGCTGGACCTGCTGTATCGAGGAGCGAACGCCGGAGCACGCGACGAACCCGAAGAACGGATGGCACTCATGGCACCACCCGGACGCGAACAACGCCGACGACATCGGCACGGCGGTCGCCGCCGCCTTCGCAGTCATGCGCGGGGAGGTCGCTCCGCGATGAGCCGTCGAGTGTGGGCCGTGGACTGTCTCGACTGTGGCTGGCAACGGACCGTGGACGACAAAGACCGTGCGGAGGGACTTCGTACCGCCCACGAGGCCGTCGAGTTCGAGCATGACCCGACATGGCACTCGGTCGAACGACGGTGGGAGACCGTCGAGGAGAGCGACGACCCATGACCACCAACCAATCGGACCTCGCAGCCTTCGACGGCGAGACGCCCGAGGGCGCGTGCGCTCGCTACGAAATCTGTGGCAACGTCGTCCTGGCGAACGGCCAGATGTGCGCCGACTGTCTCGACGCCGTTCGTGCCAAAGACCGCGAGCAGCGGGGAGAGAACCGATGATATTCCAATCCGAACACCGCGAGCAGATACGCAACGACGAGAAAACGATGACACGGCGGCAGTGGGACGACAACCGCGTGACGGTCGGGAAGACCTACCGCGCCACTCGTGGCGGCAACGTCGAGCAGGGGATGTTTACCCCACGGTCGGAGTGCGATTGTTTCATCCGCGTAACCGACGTGTACCGCGAAGCGCTCGGCGAGATGGATGCGACGGACGCACGGCGTGAGGGCGGCTATACCCTCGCCGAGTTCCGCGCTGCATGGCGAGGCATCAACGGCGAGTGGAACCCCGACGAACAGGTGTGGGTCGTCGCATTCGAGTACGCTGGCAACAGCGACCCGGAGGAAGCATGAGCAGGCGGAATCTCACCGTCGCTCGGCTCGTCGAGGACGAAATCGAGAGTATCGAAATAGAGGGCGATGCGTTTGGCGACCTGCTCGATTCGCTCGGCATCGTGCCGAAGGTCGAACAGCGGGCGATAGTAACGAGCGCGAAACCCGGTGACGACGACACGCGAGCGTACATCGTGTCGGTTCACACGGTGCCCGGCGCGGACAGCACGACGCAGGTTCATGCGTGTACCTGCCCCGGCTTCAAATTCCATCAGGTGTACGAGCACCGCGAGGAGATTCACGCCGACCCCGAGGCAGGCTTCGAGCGCGTCGGGCGGTGCAAGCACGGTGATGCAGTCGCCGTCGAGGACCGAACGACCGACGACCGCGAGGCCGACCAGCAGGGCTTCGAGGCGTTCAACGGAGCGCAGGAGGACCCGTGAGCGTGACGCTGTTCACGGTTGCAGTCGCGGGCACGGGTGCTGTTCATTCTTACCCCGCCTGCGCCGACGGCCCCCTGTGGGCCGTGAGGGTCCCGCACTTCGACGGATTTCGTTCAGTGGAATTTGGTCCAATTCCGGTGATTCGTTTCAACGAGCACGACGAGATACGCGACGACCACGCCGACGACGAGATAGAGCACGCTCTCGGTGGCGAGCGTGGCGGCAGTCAGCAAGGGGACAAGCGAACTGTTCGAAGATACTGCATGACCCGCTCGCTGTTACGGTCTCCCTCTATACCTCCCAGTCGGCGACGTCGGCCCACTCGACAGTCGTCGCTCGCAACCCGCCGGCGTCGTTACTCTCGACGTTCTTGAACATCGAGTAGCGCGTGATGGCGAGGAAATGCTCGACCTGCGAGCGCCGTGACTCGTCGAGATCGCACTCGCTGAGCACTTCGTCGGGTGTGGCATCGTGGTTGCCGTCGGCGACGTACTCGTGTACGGATACTGGGAGCGGATCGGCGTTGGTCATGGCGCAATAGGTCTCAATGTCGAGGCATCACAGTGGAAAACGGCCCTGCCAAGGAGTGTGTTGTTGAAGACGAACGTAGCTATTCTCGCTCAGTGAGATATTGACCTGAAACCTCGGC
>NZ_JBNTJU010000025.1:0-42060 GCF_051195015.1 Halococcus sp. AFM35 | reverse complement strand
CCTGCTGACTTGGAAACCACAGACATCAGGTCGTCACTACCGGCTCACGCCGGTTTTAAATAGTCGAAACGCAACAGCCCCATCGTCGGATCATGATTCGTGGAGGGAATAGGCCGTCCGATTCGACAATTGAGTTGATTGGGGATACTTAGTTTCTTCGTAAGAGACGAATCGTGCTACCGCAACGAGAAAAATCTTGACTCCAGAGATAGAGGGGGGGGGGATCCGACACAGGTATTGCGCTGTTTCCCACTGAGTGGGAATTCACCGATAGTTGACCCTATATCAGTGCTAATTGCCACCCATGAGAAATCTCTGGACTAACTATGGAACTCAGGAGAACTCGGGGACTGACTTCCGAAGAATATGGTCTCTCAGTAAGCAGAGGCTAGGTGGTTTGCCTCTGGGAACCACTGGTACTGATCATCTACCACGGCAGGTGAACCTCGATGGTTGACCCAGTCATCGCCAGCCGGTTGCAGTTCGCGCTCACCACCATCGTCCACATCATCTTCCCCGTGATGAGCATGGGGCTTGCGCCGTTTCTCGTCTACTTCACGTGGAAGGAGGTGCGCTCGGGCGAAGCCATCTACGAGCAGCTCCGGCGGTTCTGGACGAAGATCTTCGCCGTGAGCTTCGCCGTCGGCACGGTCACGGGACTCGTCCTCGAATTCGAGTTCGGCACCAACTTTGCGGCCTTCTCGACGGTCGCCGGCGAACTGTTCGGCGGCCCGCTCGCACTCGAAGGCATGATGGCGTTCATGCTCGAAGCCACCTTCCTCGGCGTGTTCGTCTTCGGCCGCGAGCGTGTCTCGGACTGGGTCTACTTCCTGTCGAGCGTTGCGGTCGGTCTCGGCACATGGCTGTCGGCGACGTGGATTCTGATCGCCAACTCGTGGATGCAGACGCCGCGCGGGTTCGAGATGGTCATGGAGAACGGTCAGCGTGTCGTGCATCTCACTGATCCAATTGCAGCCTACCTCAACCCGCGCTTCCCGTGGATGTTCGTCCACATGCAAAACGCCGCCGTCGAGTCCGTCGCGCTGTTTATGGCGGGTGTCGCAGCCTACTACGTCTTCCGCCATCACGTGTGGGGCAATCGCATTCAACACCCCGAGTTCTGGGAGAAGACGCTCAAGATCGCGCTCGTCGTGTTGCTCGTCACAGCCCCGCTGCAGGCGATTCAGGGCGATGCCTACGGCCGCCACGTCGCCGAGACCCAACCTCAGAAATTCGCCGCGATGGAGGCGGTCTGGGAGACCGAATCGTACGTCCCCGAGTACATCGTTGCCGTTCCGACGGATTTTGATCAGTTGCTTGATCCTCGGACAAAGGAGCTGGTCGGTATCGGTATCCCCGGCATGACATCGTGGCTCGCCAGCGGCGGGGACGCACAGGCGACGATACGCGGGCTGGAATCGTTCTCGACGCAAGCGCCGCCTGTTGCAATCGTCTTCTGGGCGTTCCGCATCATGGTCGCGCTCGGCTTCTGGTTCATCCTACTAGCGTTCTGGGGCGCGTACCGCTGGTGGCGCGGCGAACTCCTCGAAGACGACCTGCTTCACAAGGCGCTGATGGCCTCGTCGCTGCTCGGCTTCCTCGCGGTCGAGGTTGGCTGGATCGTCACCGAGGTTGGTCGCCAGCCGTGGGTCATCCAAGGGGTGATGAAGACCAGCGAGAGCGTCTCGCCGGGTCTGACGGGTACCGAGGCGACGTTCACGCTGGTCGGCTTCGCCACCGGGTATGTTCTGCTGTTGGTGCTGTACACCTACGTCGTCGTCCATCTCGTTAGAGCTGGTCCGCCAGCATGGGACGAGCTCGATGCGGTCGATCAGCCTTCCCCGAGCACGGCGGTGAGCGTCGATGACTGAGCCTGCGTCGCTTGCGAGCGAACCGCTGTTCGGGCTGCCGCTCGCGGAGCTGTGGTTCGGTCTCGTCTTTTTCATCTTCGGGATGTTTCTCTTTCTCGACGGGTTCGATTTCGGTGTCGGCATCCTGTTTGCGACCCGCGACGATGTGGACGAAAAAGAACAGCTGTTGAGCGCTATCGGACCGTTCTGGGACGGCAACGAGGTCTGGCTGGTGGTCTTCGGTGGCGCGATGTTTGCGGCGTTCCCGTCGGTCTATGCGAACCTGTTCAGCCGGCACTACCTGCTGATGTTCGCCATCCTCGCGGCGCTCGGGCTGCGTGGGCTCGCTCCCGAGATGTACGAACAACGTGAGGACGCGACGTGGAAGGTGTGGTGGGGACGGGCGTTCGTCGTCGGGAGCCTCACGACGCCGTTTTTGCTCGGTCTGTTCACGGCGAACTGGCTGCTCGGCGCGACGACGCTCGTCACGCCTCCGGGAATCGTCGTCGGGCTTGCCCTCGCCGCACTCACTGTCGTCGATGGCGTTGCCTTCCTGCGGCTGAAAACGCGCGGTGACCTGCGCGAGGAGCTTCGAACGGACGGCTACCGCGCTCTCGCTGCGTATCTCGTCCTCGTCGTGATTGCGCTTGGCTATCTCTACGCGACAACGCCTGTGCTGCGGTCGGGGCTGCTCTCGCCGCTCGTCACCGGACTGGTGGTGGCGACGCTCGTCCTCGCCGGCGGCTACGCGGCGGCAACCGCCCGCGACTGCCACTACCTCGCGTTCGCGACGGCGGCAGGACTCGTCTTCGCGCTTGTGGGGATCGTTGCCGGACTGATGTATCCCGTCATCGACAGGGTGAGCGGTCTCACCGTTGAGGCGGCCATCGTCTCGCTGCTTCCGCTTAACGTCATGTCGATCGGCGCTGCGCTCCTGTTACCGCTGATATTCGGCTACTTCGGCGTGCTCTATTCGGTGTTCAGTGGCCCAATCGAGACCGGTGAGTCGTACTAATGGGTCGTGATGAACGATCGATCGACAACGGTAACGGTACTCGACACGACGGCTCAACTGCCAATCCGGTACTCGACGGGCAAGCCGAACCGAGGCTGCTTTCGCGGGTGCTCGTGACGTGGATCGAACTCACCGTCGTCGGAATCACTGGAGGACTGCTCGGAGTGACAATCGGCGGGCCGTTGGGGTTTATTATCTCTCTCATTACGACGCTGCTCACCATCGGTATCATCTTCTACAACGTGAACGAACTCGTCAAAGGATGGGTGCGTGCGACACGGTTCGATCCATCTGATCTCGACTAGATAAATCAGTCATGTAGGCACTGTTAACTTAGTCGGCTGAAGTAGGTGGAGTTCCTCTGTACATGATAGGCCCATGATAGAGGAACTCCAGTTGGCAGATGAGGACGCCAACAGTGTATCGTTTTTGGATGGGGAGCGCACGCCAGCCGGCCTAATCCGGCTGGCGTGCGCGTTGCATGCCTCAGCCGCCTCACTCGCCGAAATTCGCGACATGCTCGGCTGGTTCGGCGTCGATCGCAGCCGCCCCGCTATCCGCAACTGGTGCCAGTCGTTCGCCGAGTCTCACGAGCAAACGTTCACCGCCGAACCTGATCGTGTTGCGGTTGACGAAAAACAAGTTCAGCTGGCCGAAGAACGCGAAATGTGGCTATATGCGGCGATCGATATCGATTCGAAAGTCGTGCTCCACGCACGACTTTCTGAACATCGTGGAACCGACCCAGCAACGTCGTTTCTCCGCGAACTGAAAGAGAAACACCGCGTCTCCGACGCGGAGTTTCTCGTCGACGGGATGGGCTATCTCACCGCCCTCGCAAAGACCGATCTAGGCGGTCACCTTGACTATTCTGACCGCAATATCGTCGAGAAGCTGTTTCAGACGTTCACGATGCGGATCGGACGGTTTCACGAAACTTGGAACGGCAGTCAGCCAAGCGCCGAGCGCTGGCTGACTGCCTACGCCTATTACTACAATCACCTCCGGAGTCACCAAGCTCTTGACAACCAACCGCCGGCCGAAGCTGCCGGTCTAAGTTAACAGTGCCCCGAAGTGACAGCTGTAATATTTCCGAACCTGACGTGGTGTGTCGATGACGGCACGTCGGCGGCGTAGCCGTGACGCGCCACCCCCTCCTCATCATATTTTCCTTGCCGGTACGTACAGTCGATGTGAACCGAGAAGTCGACGGTTCATGTGTGACCGTCGATGGATGACCGACGAAATCTTTACCCGACAGCACAGGTGCAATCGAGAGCGGTATGCGTTTAAGACGGCACTCCGAGAATGGGAATACATTGGAAGACGCCACGGGGCGTCATAAATTGACACGATGAGTCTGCTCACGACGACCACACCGAACAACCGCGCACAGAAACTCGCGCTCGTCGTCGGCTATCTCGCCCTCGCCGGCGGCGTGTTGTTCGCCTACGGGGAACCCGCTGCCAGCTACGAGATAGATATCTATACTGCGACCCCGCTCGGGTTCTGGCTCGGCATCGCGGCTGCGCTGTTGATTGCGGTCTTCGTCACGTTGTATGCGCCGGAGGGCTACGTCAGCCTCGCCGGATTGACGCTCGGCGGCGGCGCGATAGCTGCGGTCGCGGGGCTGCCGCTGTTGCGGAGTTACTTCTACTATGGCTCTGGCGACGGGCTAACACACCTTGGCTGGACCCGGGACCTCCTCGATGGGTCGTTGAGCGCGTTCGGCCTGTTCTATCCCGGCGTTCACACCTCGGCGCTGTTCGTTCGCGGGGTCGCCGGCACGACGATTCCGCGCGCGCTATTGCTCATCGTGTTCGCCTACGTGATCGCCTATCTCGTCTTCATCCCGCTGTGTGTCCGCTCGATGACCTCCCACCGAGGTGCAATGCTTCTGGGTGGACTTCTCGGTCTCCTCCTATTGCCAATAAACCACCTCGGGGTAAATTATATGACGCCACACCCGATCTCCGATTCCATCCTCATCACGCCGGTCATCGTCTATCTGCTCATCAACTACGTGACGAATTCGTCGGACGTCTTCGAGTCGCGCCTGCCGATTTCGGCGATGGGTGCAGTGTTTGCGCTCTCGCTCGGTGCTCTCGTGCTCTTTCACCCACAGCAGGCCGCAAACCTCATCATCCTGTTCATCTCGCTGTCGGGCGTACAGTTTCTCTATCGGTCGGTGTGGCCCGACAGCGCCATCGCCGACCACCAGACGATGTACGGGCCGACCGTATTCCTCATCGGCTCGTTCATGCTCTGGTCGGTCGGCCGGGGCCGCTACGAGAATTCGGTCAGTGCCGTGGTCCGCGAACTGTTGAGTTTTCTCACTGGGGGAGCGAGCCTCGGGACCTCGACGGCCAGTCAGGGCGCGTCGCTTGCGGCCGTCGGCGGCTCCATCGTCGAACTGTTCCTCAAACTGTTCGGCGTGAGCCTCGTGATCGCGGCCCTCGCCGGATTGTTGATGCTCACGAGCATCTTCGGCCGACTGCGCGACGCCCCGGACACGCGGGCGCTGGTCAAGTACTTCACCGTCGGATTAGTAGTACTGATTCCGTACTCGCTAGTCTTCTACATCGGCAGCGTCTCCGAACTGTTCTTCCGCAACGCCGGTCTCATCATGCTGTTTTCGACGATTCTCGGCTCGATTGCGCTCTATCGCTACGTCTCGGGCCTCTCGGAGATCGTTCCGGTCGGCGGCGTCCGGGCGCTGCTCTCGGTCGTCATCGTCGTGATGCTCGCGCTCTCGGTCGTGGTCGTCTTCCCCTCGCCGTACGTCTTCCTCCCGAACGACCAAGTAACCGAGACCCAGATGTCGGGCTATGCGTTCGCCTTCGAGCACGGCGAGAGCGAGGTCCCGGTATATGGACTACGCGACGGACCGTGGCGGTACAAACACGGCATCTTCGGCGTGGAGGGGACGCCTATCGCGCAGGGAGGTCGTGGGATTCCAGGCGAGAACTTGAGCGCGCTCGCGGGCCGGACGTCGAACGACCGGTATCTGGCGGTGACTGAGGCCGCCCGCGAGCGCGAGGTAGAGGTGTACCGCAGCTTGCGCTACAGCCGCGAAAACATCAGTGCACTCGACAACCAACCCGGGGTGAGTCGCATCCAGACCAACGGCGAGTTCGACCTGTACCTCGTCGCCGGCAGTTCGCCCGCCTCCGGCGAAGCAAATACTACTGTTCCGAGCGAACCCGCACCGCTGCGGTCAACGGGACGGCACCGTGAGCGCCGCCGACTGCAACACCGATAACCAGAGATACCCGGGTGATGGCGAAATACACTTGCTCCACCTGATCCAGAATCCCTATCCCGACACCATACCGCATTTTTAGTATAGGGGTTAGCAGAGATACTCATAGATTTGCGGTGAGTTGAGTTCTGGCAGAGCTGTCGAGAGGTATTCTTTGACGTCATCGAGCGTCAGAAACAACCGGTTGGCTCGACCATCTCTGAACTGACGCCAGCAACTTTCGAGTGGGTTCAATTCCGGGGAATGTGACGGCAGGAACTTCGGAAGCAGGCCGTCTGCGGCGGCCTGCTTCTTCAGTGTCTTCGCGATGAAGTAGCTCGCGTTGTCCAAGACAATCGTGAGCCTCTTGCCGAACTCGTGCTGGACCGCTCCAGGAAGTGTTTTGCAACCTCGGCATTGAACTGGTTCAGCGTGAGAGCGATGAAGCGCTCGCCATCGTCAGTGACTGCTCTCAGCATGTTCGTCTTGTCACGAACGCCCAAGACTCCCGGTCTCGGGCGTGAGTTCACCGGGAACCAGTCGGGCTTTTGCTCGGTTGCCACCGCCTCGGAGTGCCGATCGATGGCAACGATTGTGGAGCCATCCGCTTTCAGCGTCGGCCACGTAGTGGACCGGCCGGGCTGTCTAAACTGACAGCCCGGTCTTTTTCATTACACGATACATGTGCGCTGAAGAGTACTCAACGTCGAAGATCTCGACGATGTAGTCGCGGACGAGTGGCAGTCTCCAGGCTGATGCGTCGATACCTGCTTCCGACGGCAACCGCCCTCGTGTCGCTGTCAGCTCGTCCCACTGATCGTCGGTGAGACGAAAGTGATGCCGACACGAGGGCGGTTGCCGAGCGCGACACCCTCGCACTCGGCGACGGTGTCGAGCCAGTCGTAGACAGTCTAGGCGGGGAATCCAAGAAGACGCTCAATCTCATATGGAGAAGAGCCGTCAGCGTAGAGCACCGCAGCGGTCAGCGCCTGATTGCCTTCAGATCAGTTTTCGTGCGCAGTTGCTGACGCAACTGCTCCTCGTCGACGCCAGTCAGTTTCTTTCCCCATCCGGCCACACTCGTCTCTACGCGCTGCGAAGATATGAACTAGACCGCTGATCAGGGTGTCATAGAACGGTTGGCATGGTTTTCAGGAGCCGGTTGAGAGGCCTGCTACCGCTAGCTTTGAATAGCGACAATACTGGCTGCTTCTCAAACAACAGTTTTCGGACTGTTGCTAAGGCGTGTGAAGAGTTCTATGACACGCTACGCTGATCCCTATAGTTGAGTACTGAGTTCGCAATTATGTCAATATGTATAAAATGATAAAAACACTAGTCCGGTAAGTACAGAGAAGACGAAATATGAGTAGAAAACACTGACGATAAGTTCAGAAGAAGAAGCGGAATGTCCCCAGAAAACTGTCAAAATTGTAGCCACAATGAAAACGAAAACACCGGCCTGCACAGCTGTAGGACCACTCGTCGGAAACGGTCCTATTTTAGTGGTAAGTAATAACAGTACTACTCCAGCAGAACCGATATCGGAAATGGTTAATAATAGATATATCGGCGGTCTCTGCTTAGTTACACCCATACCTCCCCCATGCTATTGCCATCATTGTTAACGTTATCTTCGTCACCCATGCGTTCTAGATTAGTCCTACTTCCACGATTTAGCAGAGAGTCGTTTTCGCGTGTTACGGAGGAGGTCTCTCCGCAGCGTCTGTACCGTTTCAGCAGTAGTAGGTTCCCACGCTGGCTTCATGATAAAGTATATCTAACCAGTGATATTTCTCCCAACTCGTCAATGAAAATCGATAGACTGCACCGCCTTCCAAGAACATCGTGCTACTCGTTCCGATTAAACCGCGGAAGTAGGACTAAGAGACAAACAGCATGACTACGGCTGGAATCGAAGTCGGTTCCTGAACGGAGTGAGGAGGAGTTTGGTGTGACTCCAGAACCCTCCTCGGGTCGAATTGAACAGCAGCTCACTACGCTTTTTCCATCGACGGCTCTCGAAGACCACGCTGAGGCGAGTGGTCTGCGCAAAGTATGGATACTTACAGCGCCTACTGGCTTCATGAATGGACGCCGCCGATTCGACGTGATTGAACACCTCTCTGAAGCCGAACTTGATGCAGTGATCAACGAGGCCCAGAAGGCGGACGAGCCGAGCCTCGTCCGCCCCCTCTGTTTCGTGAAAAATCTCTATGCGGGCGATGTACTGGAAGAAGCCGCCAGACGCGTTGGCGTCTCACAGGCCAACAGCAGCCGCTAGGCACACGCCTAGAACGACGCCGGTATCGATGGACTCCAACCGAGTTTCGGGGGCGGCCGGCCCCCGAAATTCTCGAACGAGCAGTTCGCCGAGTTGTGTGAGTACCTCAAAGAAGGGCAACCCTGGACCCCACGAGCGATCCACACACTCATCGAAGAACGCTATGGCGTCTCCTACGATCCAGCTCATTTGAGCCGGAAGTTACGCGCGAGCGGGATGCACTACCCCAAACCACGTCCAATGGATCCTCGCAGCCCCCGACAACGCAGATGAGATCCTCGCCGAGCGCCTCGCCAAGGTGCTCGGCGAGAAGGATACCGATGAGGAGGAGGGTGATCCCGTCATATTAGGGTTCTTTCGATGAATCGTGGCCACAACCGTTTGACAACTCTCAGCGGATGTGGTCGTATGACCGAACGGTGACGATCGAGAAACCGCTGGTGACGGCTCCGTGGCGCTCGTTCGGCTTCTATGCATTGACCGGAAAGAGTACGATTTCGTTCGGTGAACGAATCATCAAAGAGACCGTCTGTGAAGCCTTGGAGAAGATCCGCGAGCAGAATCCGCCCGACCGGATTTTGTTCGTAGCGGACAACTACGGTTCCCATCACGCGAAGCTCACCCAGGAACGGGCCGACGAACTCGGCATCGAGTTCGTCTTCATCTCGCTGGATTCGCCGACGTTGAACGCAATCGAACCGCTCTGGAAGAGCCTCAAACGAGAGATCTCACCAAAGATCTACGAGGACGAAGATCACTTCCGAGAGTTTCTCACCGAGACGTTTCTTCGGCTGAGGTTGGTTCACGAGATTGATTTCAACTTCTCCTCGTGTCAAATAATCACTCGCCTGTATTCAGTCTCGCACGTTCGTCGCGTTAGCGCTCGGTAAATCTGACTCCCGCTGGAGGTCAACCGTGACGCTCTGATTGGTCCGGCCGATGACCGCTCCCTCCGAAACATCGGTGGTCGCCGACCATTGGCTGGCGTTCTCGTCCATACCCGTTACCGGCGTTCGGAAGGTGTACGGGCCGGTCGCCCGCACCGAGACGTTCGTCGCACCCCGCTCGGTGCCCCAGTTGTCGTAGCCTGTCGTCGAGTACGGCAGCGTCATCGTGAACTCGCCCTGTGCGTTCGTCGTGGCCTGCTGGGTGTAATTGAATGTCGTGTCGTTCGTGGTCAGCATCCGCATCTCGACGGTGGCTTCCACGGTTGAGTTCGGCGGTCCCTGTCCCTCGACGGTCGCCCCATCGACGCGCTCGAACGTCTTGACCCAGTTGGTCGGCGTTCCGAACAGTTCGGTCGCGTTCAGTCCGGTGGCTTGGAGACGTTGGAGCGCGCTCCGATAGAGCGGTCCCGGACCGCTCGCCCCGCCGATGGCGTTCTCTTCACTGGCAC
Organism: Halococcus sp. AFM35; assembly: GCF_051195015.1. Taxonomy (NCBI): domain Archaea; kingdom Methanobacteriati; phylum Methanobacteriota; class Halobacteria; order Halobacteriales; family Halococcaceae; genus Halococcus; species Halococcus sp. AFM35. The sequence goes on along the minus strand of NZ_JBNTJU010000025.1, from coordinate 32,274 downwards.
GGACCAGCCGATAGTGTTCAAGTGCTGGCACCCGTTCTTGGGGGTAGCTGCCGACGCCGCCGAGTTGGGCCGTCCCGTCCTGCTCGACGAACTGGCGGGCGGCGGACATGTTGTCGAAGCGCTTGACCGCGCTCTCGTTGCCCGACGGGGCGAACGCGCTCTGGAGAGTCCCGTCCGCGAGCGGTTGTGGACTCTCGTAATCGACCACCACGGGTCCCGGTTCGACAGCGCTCCCGTGATAGGTGTACAGCCGCGTGCGCATGGTCTCGTAGTGGCGCTGCTCGTAGGCCAGAAACGAGGTCGTGGGCTGTTGGCCACCCGACTGGGTGGCGATCGGCGTCACGTCCTCGTAGATCGACAGCGGGCCGTCGTTGTACCACGTGAAGGGTGCGCTGAAGAGCGCCCCGCCCGCCGGGTCGGCCATCTTCCAGTCGATCATCACGTAGCGCACGCCCTCGCCGTCCGTGGTGCGTGCGATCTCGTTCGCGCGCGAGGCGTTCGGCGCGAGCAAGAAGTTCGCCGCCTCCCCGGCGTTCTGCTGGAAGGGGTTCGCGGTCGGGATGCGCTCGCCGAGCACCGTTATCCAGTGGCCGTAGTCCCACCACGAGAGCACGCCGTAGGCCCCGTCGGGATAGTCGAAGTCGTCGGAGCGCTCGTACTCGCCGTAGTACTCCATCTCGTTGTCGTGACCACCATAGGTTCCTTCGGCGGGCGTGTTGTTCGCCATCCAGTCGAGACTGCCGTCCCAGCCGACGACGGTCGAACCAGGGCTGGAACTCTGGTCGGCGTAATTGCCGGCCGCGGTCGCACTCGCGCCCCCGCCGGCGGCCAGCGGCGCAGTGATGAGGAACACAACTGCCAACACCGTGAGCACCTGATACGCCTGGAGATTGCGGAGGCTGGAGCGCGCGTCGGTCGAACCGACGTATCGCAGTACCTGTCCGACGAAGAAGGCGTTCAGCACGGCGACGGGAACGACGAGATAGTAGTTGAACCGCGACTGGGTGAGTGTCGCGGCGAGCATGAACGCGGTCCAGACGAGGACGAACAGCGCGCCAGCGCGCTCCTCGCTCCGCCCGAGTGCGAGACGGACGAGCATCAGCGCCGCGCCGGCGAGAGCCGTCACCAGCGCCAACCCGTAGGCACCGAAGAGGAACTGCCCCGGATTCCGCGGTGGAATCGCCTCGCCCACAGTCAACGAGGTCGCGCTCGATCCGAACCCGACGACGCGCTCCAACTGGCCGACGAAAAAGGAAAAGAGGTCGGGCAGGGCGAGTGCCATCACGAGCGCGCCGAGCACGAAGAGACCGAAGATCGCGCCCGGATAGGCGAGCGCCGGGAGGTCGCGCGCTTCGAGTTGCCGGGCGAGCCACGCCATGAACACGCAGCCGAGCGCGCCGGCGAAGGCCATCGCCGGATGCAGGAGTGAGAAGTTCGTCACGCTCACTTCGAACGTATCGAACGAGACGAGAAAGCCGAGACCGGCGACCGCGAGCGCGACCGCGCTCACGATGGCGACGTGTTCGGGACTCTCCCCGCGGAGGTGTTCGACAGGGAGGGTGACGAGCAAGAACACGCCGAAAATCCCGACGAGCATGAGACCGGGCGGCCAGACCCAGACGTAGAGCACGATGGCGAGACCCGCGAGAACCCCCCAACCGACCGGGCGGCGCAAGTTGTCGAAATCGCGCTCGACGAACTGCTCGTAGACCGGCTTTTCGCGTTCGGCGACCGCGAGCGCGACGACGATGGCCGCGACCGCGAGCACCTGGAAGAGCACCTCGGCGGTGTGGTGGTCGGAAAAGCCCGCGACCGAACGACTCAAGAACGTACTCGGCGAGAGCGCGAGGATGGCGACGCCAACGACACCCCCGAAGCGGCCGCCGAAGCGCTTGCCGAGGAAGTAGGTGGGGATGGCGACGAGCGTTCCCAGTACGGCCGGCGCGAACAGCAGGGTGAGTGCCGTCGTCTGGTCTGTGGGGGTCCCGAGACCGGCGACGAGCGCGGCGGTGGCGACGAGTTGGTCGTACAGGGTGCCGAACTGACCGACGCTCGTCCCGGTCGGAAAGCTCGTCCACGGATCAAACGGCATTGTTTGTGGCCAGTGGCGTACAGTGTAGCGTACCTGCCGGAGGTGATACCACGCGTCATTGCCGCTGAAATATACCTGTCCGCCAATGAGGAAGTTTCGCCAGTTGCGCACGCGAATCCAAAACATAAATCCGATCAATCCCATCAGAAGAGGGATGTGATACCACGACTCGACGCGAGCGAGGGGAAAGCGCTCAGTGAGTTGTTCCATACGTCGATTCATTAATACTGTGCAGTCGCAAGATGTCCATATGGGTTTTCATATCGTTGTGCGTACCACTGAAGTGAGACAGATGACATCCTTCCTGTCGTAAACGACGGGGTTTCCCGACCGTAGTTGAGATATTATGGTTCTTTGGGAGTACCTTTTGTCGGATGTTCTCCGTGCCGTTCGTGTCGGCATTGGCGACCAGATCGCACTCCTCAGAAACGTACAACCCCTCTCGACGCGCTGGCTGTCGTTAGCGCGGCCACAGACTGAACGGGACTTCAAAATGTCCCGTTCTGACCTCTGCGTGACCTCGATGCCTTCGGCTTCGGCTTTGTAGTCGAGCATCGTGGTGAAGAGGTCGAACGCCCACCTATGAAGGTCCATGTTGCCGTGGTCGCTTCAATCCGCCGAGTATCTCGGCCGCAGTGCCGAAAACAAGGTACTGGAGACCAATATCCTCATCGTCGACGGTGGTTAAGCGGCTGTACGTTGGCCGAGATGTCTCTCCATGATGAGATTCTCCTATAACTTCGATACTGGCTGAGAGTAAGCCAACATCCTTGAAATCAATCCCCACATCAAGAGTGTTACAAAGAAGTTGAACAACTGATCTTCGTGGATTTCGTCGTTTGTCGCTGTTTCATGACCACACTATCAGCAAATAGATGTTCCAACTAACCAGCTTTGCGAGGTACTGAGTTCTGTTTGTTCACTCTCACTCAAGACCTTCATGTAATATGTTGATTTTTTAGTCGCTTAATCAGCCGGAACCGGGCGTGGTATCACCCCAACTCATCGGGCTCCACAATCTCGACTCTGATACCATTTCGTCGACAAACCCATTCAAGCGCCGGATCATTTGCCGTGTTGGCCCGATGGAGTTAATCTTTGACCAATCAATCATAGTGAAGGCGGACGACCAGTCGTCCGTTCCCGTGGTCGGTGGTTACCGAAACGCTCTGCGGAGCAGTAACGAAGGGATGCAATTCCCCCACTGCGACCGGATTTTCGTGGCCCTGTAACTCCAGCCACGAGCGGAGCGAGTGGGGTTGAAGCATCGTGACTTTCCGTGCCTGACCGAGCCGTTTCGGGTTGTGTTGAATCTTGGTCGGCACGCCGACGACGACCACGCGCGTGTTCGCATCCGCCTCGCTCACGGAGCGGTTGACCTGCGTGAGTGCCTGTCTCGTAATATCACCACTCTCGCCCCATCCCGAGTCGGTGTACAACAGCGGCGATGCTGCTATAGAGGGAACCAACAACACGACCACGGCAAACACGAGCACCGCATCGGTACTTCTTCGCGGCAGACCCGTCTCCCGCCGACTATCGAAACGCGAGAGACCCGCCGTGAGATACGTTGCAAGTAGTGCGAGAAACGGAACGACGAAGAAATACGCGCTCCGGAAGGCGAACTGCCGCGCGACGAAAAACAACGGCAGTGGAATCGCCAGCCACGCGACGAAAAAGGCGCTCAGACGACGACTGCCGGCATCAACCGCTTCTTTCGACGATAGGGCCGCGGCCACGGCACTTGTGGCAGCGACGGCGAAGACGACACCGACCACGTACCAGCTGACCGAACGGACGTTTGGTAGGTTAAGTGACATAATGGCTCCCGGAACCACGAGTATGGCCGTGAGTGCACCGAAGCCACCGACGGCGATGGCGACGAACAGGAAGGAAACGGGACCAATGTCGTGCACCGAACGGTCGTGGCGGAACAACAGCAGGTACAGTATCGACACGCCGACAGTGACGACAGTGAGGAGGAACAGCGAAACGTCGCGGAGAACCGCGAAGACGTGCGCTTGGTAGATGAGTGCGAGGACGTACTGGAACGGAAAGCGAAGCACTTGCGACAGCGGGGGTTCGTGAGTGTAGCCGCCGATGCCGCCGAGCACCACAGTGCGGACCACGAGGTACGCCACCGCGACGGCCGCGAGCGGGAGGACGGCAGTGATTCCACGGCGGTACGTCCGCAGACGACGAAGCGAGGGTTGTTGAAGTACCAGCCAGAGGAACGCGAGCGGTCCGAGCACGATTGCGGTCTCCTTCGAGAGTAACGCGAGCGCGTACGCCACGACCGCACCCGCTCGCAGTCGCGCGTCCTCCCGACGGAACCACTCGACGAACAGCCAGAGCATGAGCAGACCGAACACCGCCACGAGGATGTCCTGCCGTCTGGAAATCGCCGGAACGGTATCGACCGACAGCGGGTGGATGGCAAAGAGGACTCCGGTGAGTCCGCCAATGGAGGCGGACTCGGTGAGCGAGTAGATAGTGGCGACGACGAGCGCGGCAGCGAGACCGTGCAACAGGAGATTGGTGAGATGGTAGCCGAACGGATTCAGTCCCCATATCCAGTATTCGGCTGCGTATGTGATATTTACAAACGGCCGGTAGAATTTGCCGGCTTCGACGTACGTCGTCCCGTACATTAGTGGCTTCGTCAGAATGGACCAGAGGTCGCCAAACGAACCGATGCGACTCGTCTCGATGAGCGCAATCGAATCGTACGACGTGAACCAGAATCCAAGCGACTCGATATGGGCGAGAACACCGAGAAAGAACGCGAGCGCCGAGGACGCCCGAAGCGTACGCATACGTTGTCCCGGCCATCCGCGACCGTCAATCTACCGAATGAACGACGCCAATCCCCTCATCGTATCGTTCGAGTGTGACGATTCACGTTTCGTTCGGACCGTCGGCGGTGCGGGTACCGTTCATTGTTGTCCACACGGCTGTCCATCGGTTTCGGTTTTCGGTCCGAAACGAGATGTCGTCCGGCACTGCTGTGACGGTTCGTTTCCGAACGAATCTGATTTGGGTGTTCGCGGACCGTCCATGGAGTTCGAGCCACGCTTCGAGTGAGTACGGTCGCAGCGGCGTCACCGAGTGTGCATGGGGGTAGGGACGCTGCTGCTCGTCAAACTCGCTCGGGAAATCCGCGATATAGATCGGTGTTTCGTTCGGTGTGTCTTCGAGGGCGTCATTCAGCCCTTGAAGGGAGTGCTCGTTGAGTTCACCCACCGCCTGCCAGCCGGAATTCGAATACAGGAGAGGTGAGGCAGTAATCAGTGGAATCACCAAGAGGGCTATCCCGACCGTGCGTGCCACGTCGGTGTTGATGACGGTACGCCACTCGAATCGGTCACCATCCGATACTCCGGTTGCAATCCGTTGTCGTATTTTTTGCAACGTCGGCAGTAATACCAGCGAGAGGATCGCCATCGTGGGAATGACGGCGAAATATCCGTTCCGTATCCCGAACCCGAAGTCCCATGGCTGGCTCATGACGAACCCGCTCCCAGTTAGCACGACGAGCGGCAAGACGGCCCAGCACCCGAAAAACAGCAACTGCCGGCGTATCGCCTCCTCGAACGGCGAACCCCTCATGAAAACCGTCGTACTGATGGCGCCGACACACGCACCGACGAACAACATACCAAGCACGTAACTGCTGAGTATTTCCGGGATGCTCGGGAGAGACGGCAGCCCGAGCGGCGTTCGCACCAGCACGAGTGGAATCGCCGCAAACCCGACAGTGGTCATAATCGGCGAGACCATTCGCAGCCGCTGAAACCGCTTCCGCCGGAAATACCCGCGCTTGCCGAGTCGCATCACGGCGACCCCACCGACCAGTAGCACGAACGGAGTCAGAATGACCAGCGGTAGCCCACCCGAAACCGTTCTGGTCGCTTTTTCGACGAAGCGCAAGGGGTACGTGAGCCAGAGGACGTACTTGACGGCGAACACGGGAACTTTTGCAATATCAAGCAACGAGATACCATCAGTCTTCACACTGTACCCTCCGAGTCCGTTCAACGCGATGGTGCGGAGCACGAGATACAGCAACGTGACCACGACGAACGGGCCGACCGTGGCGATGAGCGTGCGAAGGGTCCGACGTGGCCGGTCGATACCGTTCTGGAGGAGTACCCATGCAGCGACCAGCCCTATCACAACAACCGCCGTCTCCTTCGAACCGAGCGCGAGCGCGTACGCGATGAGCGCTCCACCGAGCAAGCGGTATGGGTTTCCGCTCCGATCCGCCCAGCGGTCAAAGCCGCGATACCACTGGACGAAGAGTATCACCGTTCCGAGCGCAAACATCGTCCAAAGGATGTCCTGTCGCCGCGCGGTGACTGGAACGACTTCGACCGTAACGGGATGGAGAGCGAAGAGGACGGCCGTTAGACGCCCGACTGCGGGGCGGTCCGTGAGGCTGGTGATCGCAACGGCAACGAGTACGACCGTAATGGCATGCAGCACCACATTGGTGAGGTGATAGCCGAACGGATTCAGTCCCCACAGCGCGTAATCGACCGCGTACGAGAGGGTGGCGACCGGCCGGTAGAAAAGCGCCGTGTTGACGAAATCAGAACCACTCATCAGCGGCTGTGTGAATATTCCGATGAACTCGTTCAGGTTCGATACCCGGCTGGTCTCGATGAGCGGGAGCGTGTCGCTTGCGACGAACCAGTGCTGCAGGGCGTCAGACTGGACGAGGAACGCTAGCAGGAAAATCGGGAGAAGCCACCGCTGCCGTTTCAACCAAGTAGACATCCGTTCGATAGTTTTTAGCTGGGCGGGATAAAGGAATCGAAAGGACCATACCTCTCCCAATTTCTCGGCTTGGCAACTCTTCCCCACGCTCCTCGACCTGGCAACTCTTTCCTACACTCACTGACTGGTCAGCGAGCAGTAGGTAATGACATCAGACAGCGATTCACGGTGCAGTCCTAATGTTTTCATCCTGTGCTCGGCGTTACTCGTTTTCCGCCGTGGTTCGATCAAGCCTTCGCGGCGTTTGAACCAGCATTCTCCGACAGCCGTAATGCTGATTCGCTCAAACACCTCGTAAGCACACTGATTCACGGAGAAACGCAATGGACAGTCAGTGGACTCTCCCCAGGGGTTTCGCGTCCCAAGAGTGGTCTGCGAAAGAGTTGAACACTTAGAACGTCTCTCTGTACCGATGAAGACCAATCGCCACGGTCTGTTAGTGAAGCACCTCTCGGGAGGTGAGCTTGATCAAGCGATTGCAGATGCCCAAAAGGCGGACGAGACTCGTCTCGTCCGGCGACCCTGCTACGTGAAGAACCTCTACGCAGGCGACACGCGCGAGGAAGCCGGCGATCGCGTCGGGATCTCTCGATCCACGACGCATCGATGGGCACACGCGTGGAACGAAGCTGGTGTCGAAGGTCTTCGACCGAGCTTCGGCGGTCGGCCGCCGAAGCCCTCTCCCGAACAGTTCGACGAACTCTGCGGCATCCTCAAAGAAGGTCAGCCCTGGACGCCGCGAGCGATCCACGCACTCATCGAAGAACGATACGGCGTCACGTACGATCCAGCTCACCTCAGCCGGAAGTTGCGCGCGAGCGGGATGCACTACGCCAAACCACGTCCGATGGATCCGCGCAGCCCCGACAACGCAGAGGAGATCCTCGCCGAGCGCCTCGCCAAGGCGCTCGGCGAGAAAGATACCGAGGAACAGGAGGATGATCCCATCGTGCTGGGGTTCTTTCGATGAATCGTGGCCACAACCGTTTGACAACTCTCAGCGGATGTGGTCGTACGACCAAACGGTGACGATCGAGAAACCGCTGGTAACGGCTCCGTGGCGCTCGTTCGGCTTCTATGCGCTGACTGGGAAGAGTACGATCTCGTTCGGTGAACGGATAATCAAAGAGACCGTCTGTGAGCCTTGGAGACGATCCGCGAGCAGAATCCGCCCGACCGGATTTTGTTCGTAGCGGACAACTACGGTTCCCATCACGCGAAGCTCACCCAACAACGGGCCGACGAACTCGGCATCGAGTTCGTCTTCATCCCACCGCATTCGCCGACGTTGAACGCGATCGAACCGCTGTGGAAGAGTCTCAAACGAGAGATCTCACCAGAGATCTACGAGGATAAAGACCATTTCCGACAGTTCCTCACAGAGACGTTTCTCCGCTTGAGCCACCGGCTGAGCTTCGCGGTTGATTGGATCGACACGTTTCTCCCAGATGTCCAAAAGTTACGCTGACCACTCCCGCGTCACCCTTGCCCGCTACGCTTTCTCAGCCATAGCTATCCCACCAACAATGTCCTTCACAAGAGCGAAAGAGGAAATGAGGGAGGTCTGCGGCTAGAAAACCACTGACAAATGGCCCGACTACGACTGAGAGAGTGGGTAGACAGTTGGCCGCAGTATCGCTGCCGACGAATTCTAATGTTATCAAGCGATTGCTCAATTCATTTTCAATCAATACATCTATCGATTCCATACTTCCCTGCTCGAGAGAAAGTTCGAGAACATCCTGCTGAAGCAGCGAGTTGTGGCGCTAAATAATCACATTCCAAATTGGTGCAAGTAGGAAAAAGAGGCTCTGATAGAAGGAATACAGGAATACGAGTATCGAGGCGGCGATTGCTGCTTTTGGCCGTTCAAGCTTCATATCACGACGAGCTTCAATTTGTCGTGCCTCAATACCAAAGAAATCAGAAATAAACATCCCCACTACAAGTACTGATAATACTGCTCCAGCATGCACCTCAAGCGTTAAAAAATAGTATGAACTGAGAATCAAAAGCAGAGTTGAAGCAGTATGAGCAGGATGGCGGCTGATTGCTTCGGCACCGCCCTGTTCAGCCTGTCGTACATGAGATTTATGTGCAACATGGCGTGTTGCCAGATTTATCAATACAAGAATGAAAATGACGTATTCGATTACTGGACCGAGGTAGGTATCGATTGGACCGAAAAGCGTCAATGGCACCATGGCGAGCATTTGAACTGGGTCTGTGTAGTCGTTTCGATTAGCGTATCCGAATGAGATGGGAGCTCTTACGTTTGCTTGGTTAAATAGAGATAATATGATTGAATACAAAAATTCCACAGTTATGTGCCATCTTTTCAATTGCAACACCACTACCTCCTGCTTTGTCGCAATTCTCTTGTCACCCCCCATCGAATAGAAAATAGAATTTAACACTGATAAGTACCGTAGGCAGAAATCGGAAAAGTCATCATGTCATACTTCTCCTGCTTGCACTACAACGACAATCCTCGATATCGAACCAGGCTTCGAAGACGTAGTGGTCTGTGTATTTGATATCCGGTATCCACAAGACTCAGGACGTATCGGACACTGTTCGACGGACCGGAGAGCCGGGGTTTCCCAGGAGTATTAGAGTGCGCGCTCGAACGTTGCCTGCTCGCTATCGACGCTCCGCAGGCAAGGACTCGCAGAACACCGCAGGCTCCTGGAAGACGACGAGCATGCGGGGTGCGAGGTGCGCGGGGATCCGCCTCGGTATTGGTCACCGTGGAGTCGTAGTCCGGCTGCGCGTTCCCGGCCGCTCGGGACGTGATCCGAGAGTAAGTGAGACCGTTCTGCGTTCACCATTTCTGAGAACAGTGACCTCGACCGTGTCTCCCGGTGAGGCCTGAAGTGCGAGGTACGAAGAGAGCTGTTGGCGAGTGTCGATTCGAGTGCCGTCGATGCCAATGATGACATCGCCCTGTTCAAGGGTGCCAGCAGCCGGCGTATTCGAACGCACATTACCGACGAGCACACCACGGGGACGGTCAAGACTCGTTTGCTCGGCGATTTCGAGCGTGACCGTCCGTAACCCGACGCCCATGTAGGCGTGTTCGTACTCGCCGTTTTCGATAAGTGACGGGACCACCCGCGAGACGAGCGCCGCTGAGATAGCAAACGCGAGATTTTCGCCGCCGCCGGAGCTAATGACCCCGACGACTTGCCCATTCAAGTTCACGAGCGGGCCACCCGAATTGCCCGGATTGACCGGCGCGTCGGTCTGGATGGCGTCAGGAATTGTGTAGCCATTCGGTGCAGGAATCGAGCGATTGATGCCACTGACGAGACCCGACGTGACCGACCCCTCGAATCCGAAGGGGCTGCCGATGGCGACTACTTCGGTTCCAATGGCGGGCTCGTTCCTGACCAGTGGGAGTGGTCGCACATACTTCGGCGGGTTTTGTACCTCAATGACCGCGAGGTCGCTTGAAGGGTCGGTACCGACAACCGATGCCGAGCGCCACTCGCCCTCTGAAAACCTGACTTGGACGCTCGATGCGTTGCTGACGACGTGTGCATTCGTGACGACATGATTCCCCCGAAAGACGAATCCCGACCCCTGTCCACCCTGACCAGACTGGCCGGTCACGCGGATGAGAACGACCGAACCAATTGTCTTCTGATAGACCTGGGTGTACGGACTCGCAGTAGCTGATTGATTCTCGTTCGTTGCGTTCGTTGGCGTTTCCGTCGGCGAACTAGTGGTCGTGTTTGCGTTTGTCTCTTGACCGCCGGACACACCCGAGCAGCCGGCGAGACCGGCGGTAAGTGCCGCAGAAAGACCACACAAATACCGTCGTCGCGTTGTCAGCCGGTCTTGCTGGGAAGTCACAATTACCCCGTTGTTTCGATAGGTCGTAAATCTCACGCCTGCAGTACTCGGTAGTATACTCTTCTTTCACCGGGACTGTCGGGTCAGCAAGATAAGCATGAATCTCGGACCTACTTGATCACGCAGGGACCACATTCCGTCATCCGGACAGGGTACAACTGCGACAGAGCGCCTTTGAGTATTGGCGGTCTTATACTTATCCTACCTAACCCCGAGGTGGTGAAGAGTACGCGGGTGAAGTGCTGGCACTACCTGTTGCTTCTGCGTTCCGATTTCTACGCCGCCGCCTGAGCCACTTGCTCGTTCTCTCGCGGCGGTAGCGTCTGTAGTGAAGACTCTCCCAACATCTGATCGAAGCTGAACGAGTCGCGGCGGTGAGCAAATCTCTCCGCCGGCTCGCCGTTCGCAAACGTCAATATCGAATCCTGTAGCGCCAACAACGATGTACGCGCGCCCCACGGCACCGCGCGTACGGAACGCCAAGCTCGTATTTCAACCACCAGTTGCCGCCCTCTATCGCGTTCATACTCACCGGCCCGGTGAACTCTTCCGCCTCGTTGTCCCAGAACGCTGGATAGTTTTCTCTGAGTGTTGCCACCTAGTTTCTCGTACGCGGTTTCGTACTCGTCTTCGAGATACTCCCGTAGCTTCCCCAACTCACTCGCTTCGTGAAGCTCGGACACGCGCTCGCGGCGACGAGCGCGTGTCCTGAGCGTGTGGACGAGGCACTTCACCCGATCCGGCAAAATGTCGTTGTAGGAGTCGTGATCATCGGTGAGCCAGTAGTCTACCCCACGAAGCGGAAATTTCACTGTAGTCGTGCGTGATCTTCGGCAGTCCATCACGCGCATACATACCAGCAGAGACTTGTCTCGGCAACTCATGTGGTATTTGATGACATCGTCCGGTGATCCAACCTCGAATCCGGTTGGTCCCCAGCGACAGGATCCATACGAAACTGGCGTCTCGCGCCGACAAATGCTTCGAGGCTCAACAGCTGCCGGGATAACAGCTGCGACAGCCGGTTGTCTGGGTGACTCGGGGGTGGGGAGTGAGGCTGACGAGCCAACGGTGTACGTGTTCAACACCGGCGACCGAACCCTAAGCGTCATCGACGCTGTGGCCGACGAAGTGGTGACGACGACGCACATCGGCACAACAGCCTCGTTCCCTGCAAATCAGTACGCACCCCGGCTCACCGACGTTCCCGATGACCACCTCTGGCTGAACGTCTCGAACGGTGTACGGGCGCTCACGGCCGGATCACTCGAATCGGCCATAAGCGTCGAGACGGGCTCGGGGGCGAACTGGCTCGCGCTGACTCCCAACGGGAGCAGTCTCGTCGTCAGCGCACGCGAACCGGCACACACCCAGTACCGCATCGATGCCGCCCGGCGCTCCAAGACATTCGGCGAGGTGACCGCCACCATCGATCGCACCGAAGGGTATGATGGCCGCAGGAACGGTCCCGGTCCGTGTGACGTCACTTTCCATCCCGAGGGCACGTATGCATTCGTTCCCGATCTCTACGGTGATACGCTCACCGTACTCGATGTTAAGGCGTTCGAGGTCGCCACGCAAGTGGCTGTCGAGCCGGTCGTCGACGGCGTTGAGGCCGCACGGCCCTGGATGGGGACTGCTTCGTGGGACGGACAGTACCTCGCCGTCGAACACAGCGAGGGCACCAATGGCACCGAAAGCATTTGGGACGTGAGCGACCCCACCGCTCCGGAGGAACTCGCGCGACTGACTGCCGCCGACGGTCTCGGCGCGATGCCGTTGACGAGCGAGATCGGCCCGGACGACCGCACACTGTTCGTCTTCACGCCGAACTCACAGGACGTGACGGTCATCGATCTTGACACCCAGTCAGTCGTAAAGCGGATCGCCCTCGGTGGAAACGCCTATGTCAGCACGTGGAACCCGGAGCGGACGAAACTCTACGTTCCAGTGCAGACCCGCAACGAAGTGGCAGTCATCGACGCCGATGAACGAAAGATTACGACGCGACTCGAAGTCGGTGCAAAACCCTATGGTGCGACGGCAGGGTCAGTACGCCCGCGCTCGGGTATGACTGATACGACGCTTGCGTCACTCGCATCGCTTGGGTTCACCGTCGGCAAGCAGGAAATGACGTACTGTCGCGGTGAGTGCTACTGCAGCGCGGACGGCGGTCCCTGATAAACTGATGAGTGCGTCGGGCAGCGTAAATAATGGTAGACGCATCAATCTTTCTGCCTTCAGTCGCACTGGCCAATAGAAGGCGTCCGGTCCGATAAATCATCCTTCCACGCGCGAATAGACGGTGCGTAGGAAGACATCCAAGACGCCGACCGTCCGCCGCATAGCCGTTCGATGGTTCCGTGTTGTTCCTATCCGCGATGACTCCTGCTTCAGTCACTTCGAACAAATGTTCCGGATTCACGAAGCCGTGAATCCCGTCGACGGGTGGTGAAAACGACAATGTTCCGACTACCGACTGTCGTTTGAACGACACCGTCGGCTGCCCTAACACGAGGGAGCGGAAATCCGAGTGGCGTCTCGCCGATCTCAACGCCGAGCATGACCGTCTTTGGCGAGAGGTCGTCGTTACTTATTCCACGCGCGTGAGCCATCTGTTCCCCAATAGGCACCGAGTCCAACCCTTTCCCCACAGTGTGAGAATCGTCATAGTAAATGCGGCTAACAGTATTCTACCAATAATACGACTAGCAGAGCAAATATAGCAATCGATACCAAGAGTACGAGCCACCAATCTTTCGTCCCCATTTTACTCAAACTCTGTTGCCGCATACAATAGGACTACTACCAAGCTCACGAGTGTGCTGATGATAAGCATAAACAGTACTCGAATGTTCCGGTTGTCGAACCCCATACGGATTTTTCTGGGCACAACAAGCATAAGGACGGGGGGGGAACCGGTTGTCATAATATAATATATTTGGTAGGTTGCAGTAATTGTCTCTATACACTTCAATTCTGAAGCCGCAGAGAGAAGTAGAACAAGATCGAAATGTGGAGAGTTGCGGCGTGAAACCGATGGTTTTGCAAGCAATTACGAAGTGACACCCTTAGTTGTGCACTCAGTGTAGAGCCGTTTGAGGAAGTATAATGACTCCACAGAAATCTGGCGTGTTCGTCTCGGCTGAAACCAGGCGAGAGACCTAAAAAATTGCTAACGAATGCACCAATCATGGAGCAAGTGGCTCCGAGATCGTTGACGCTGTTCTTGAACTCGAGTACCGAATGGAATTACACTAGCCCAATCGCGAGCTGAGCAAAGAGGACTGCATTGTATGCACCATGGACCAGCACTGGGATGAGAAGGTTGTCAGTGTATTCGTAGAGACTTCCAAGGACGAGACCGAGGACGAATGCTGAAATCACGTATCCCGGAACACCGCTCGCACCGCCTCCAGTGACAACGGCCGTGACATGAGCGAGACCAAACAGCATGCTCGACAGAACCACAGCCGCGACTGGCGAGAACGTACCCCGGAGGATACCTTGCACGCCGCCGCGAAACAGTGTCTCCTCACCCGGCCCGGTCGCAACGAACGAGAGCACGATGAGATACAACGCCAGCGTCGGATCCTGTCTAATAGCACTCACGATTCGATTGGTTCCAGGCGCGAGGCCAAACTGCTGGAGAGCGATCCCTACTGCTTGTGATCCAACAAGGAGGAGGATAGAGCCGCCGATAACCCACCCGAGGTCCCGCAAGACCCGGTTGAGATTCGACACAAAGGGCCGTCGAATATTGAGCAGGTTTGGATGGTTGGCATAGCGCATATACATGACAACGACTGTGATAAACGCAATACCTTGGAGAAGCGTTGAGGTGGCGTATCCGATAGTACTCTGTAAGGTGACATCGAAGAATGAGAACAGTGCCAAAAGAGGAAGCGACAAGAGGTTTGAGGCAAGAAAACCGCCAGCGGCAAGTCCGATTGCGACTGAGAAAGTAACCAGATAGTTGGCCACGGTGCCGCTACCGACATGTTCTGAAGTCATTAGTGGATGTCCGTGATTTACTGTCATCCAGTATGTGCTTCCCGATTCGCTCTCGCCATGCCTAGTGTTTTATTTCTTATATTATATATCTAATAAATAATCAATAGTCCCCCCCCCCCTCCTCACTCTGAGCGGTGCGCGTGAGTCTCTAAGCGATCTTCGAAAGCGTGACGCACATACTGCAAAATTGGGGCCCATTCTAACTGAGATCAGCTAGATGAGTTTCTTACACATGGCTAAACTTGAAACCTATATCCTTATCTCAATATTCTACAATAATATATGATAATTGAACTAGCTGGCAACAGATATGTATGTAGCGCATCCTTCAGTCGTCGCGCCCGATCAGCAGTCGAGCAGCACCGATCGTCAGTCCACCCAGCGCAGCGACCACACCGAATCCGGGTCCGGACCCGGCGCTCGCACCGGCGGAAACGCCATCTGTGCCCGCTGTTCCGTTCGCGGAGTCGGTTGTGGACGCCATTCGTGTGACCGTTCCAGCAGTGCCTCTTGTTCCGGACTGTGTCGTTCCGGTAGTAGCGTTCGCAGTTGGTGTTGCGTCTACAGTTGCGTTGCCGGTAGTCATGGCGGTGGTGTTTGCGGCCGGCGTGGCGGCGGTATTCGTTGCCGTGGCGTTCGTGGTGCTGGCGGTCGCGTTCTGGCGAGTTGTCCGTTGGGTATTTTCCCGCGGGCGAATGCGGTGGACCGCGCCGGTTGCATCCCCACCCGGGTTCTCCGTGGTGAGCACATACAGTTCGCCGTCGTTGTCTTGGCCGAGTGCGAGAACGTACGCGCCGAGCAGCCCGTTGTCGGTGTTTTCGATTGTGAGTTCCTCAAGCGACCACTGGCCCTCGTTGTCGGGTGTGGCAGCGAACAACGACCCTGTCGGCGTTTCGGTTTCCGAAGTCTTACGATAATCTCCAAAAACGTACATGCCGTTGATTTGGGGAATTGCGCTGTTCTCGTAGATGTATCCGCCGATAACCGCCGATCCGACGCCTCTGCCCTCATAACTGTGTGGGTACTCAATGATGGGATCAATGAGGGGTTCGCCACCTCGCACATCCGGCGGTGTCTTGGTCGGACACTTCTCGGGCGGATTTCTGCTTCCCTCTGGTCCAGGTTTGAAACAGTGGGTACCCTCACGGATATTCCAGCCGTAGTTACCGCCTTTCTCGACAATACTCACCTCTTCGTAGCCGTTCTGCCCAACATCGGCGACGAACAGGGAACCATTGCTGAACCCTATCCGCCAGGGGTTGCGAAAGCCCCACGCGAACTGCTCACCAAGTCCCTCCCGTCCGACGAGCGGGTTGTCGTCCGGAATCGCGTAGGGCTTGTCGTCCTTCCGGCTGTTGACATCGATTCGGAGAATCGACCCCAGCAGGTTCTCGGTGACGTCCTGCCCGTTGCCACCCTCGAAACGCTCGTACCAGTCAGATACATGGCCAAGGCCGGTGTCGTGTGCGCCACCACCGTCGCCCGTCCCCACGTAAAGGTACCCATCGGGACCGAACATGACCGAGCCGGCATTGTGGGTGTTCTCCGGCCACGGGATCTCGAGAATCGTTCGTTCAGAATCTGGATTGCTGATGGAGCCGTTCTCGCTGGCCGTAAACTCCGAAAGTACTTCAGTATGGTCGAAATTATCGGGTGTCTCCTCGCGTGGCGGCGCGCTGTATCGCAGGTAGAATTTCCGATTTTGCTGGTAGTTTGGGTGGAACGCCATCCCTAGCAGCCCCATCTCACCGGTGATCTCGATCAGCTGATCGCTCACGTCGATGAATGGCTCCTCGTTCAAGCTACCCGATTCGTAGACGTACACCTGTCCGAACCTATCGACGACGAACTTTCGACTGCCGCCCGGCGGCACCGCGAAGTCAAGCGGCGCTGTGGGACCGCCGTCAACGAGCGTCTCGATGCGTACCGATGCGCCCTCCGGGATAAATCGCTCCGAGTCATCCTCTCCTCCCTCGGCTGCCGTCGTGGTTGCCGTGTCGCTGCCGAAATTGACCGATCCGCGCATCGAGGTCGGGTGGACCTCGCAGAGATACTCGGCCATCTCCTCGCGCGCGGTGAACTCGAAGGTCTGTGTCGCCCCTTTTTCAGAGATTATATCAGTTCTTTGTAATGTGTTCCCTTCGTTATCGAGCAGCGCGACATTGTGCGGTTGCCCATCGACGTTCTCCCATGTGATGCGATAGGTCGTTTCAGTTTTGAGTTCGAGAGTGGGATTCGTCTTTCTGGCGATTGCGTCAGGGGCGCGACCCCGCCAGCCGCCGATGTCGCCGCCGAGGCGGATGGTTTCCGGCCGTGACTGTGCGCCCGCAAGACCGCCGACGCCGACGAGCGTGCCGGTTGCGGCGGTCGCACAGAGGAATCGTCTGCGGGACGGTTCGGTCGGAACGGTGGTGTCTGTCGGTGTCATATCTATGCTGGTGTGTTTCTCGATGGCAGTCCGTTAAAGTTCGTCGGGCGTCGAGTGTGTCATTTCGACCCGAGACGCCGCGTGCAAGCGGTACCGGGACCGGCGGCATGGCTCATCGGTCCTCACGGCTGGCCCAGGCGCGCGAGGAACTCCGTTCTCGTGGAGTTCATCCGCTCATCAAGCATCGGCTGCACAACTCGCTCAATCACGCTCACAACGCTCGCATGGACTCGGACAGCTACAATCACCGCTGGATGTCGAAACAGCCTTTTCAGCCATCAAGCGCACGCTCGGTTCCGCCGTGCGCGCGCGGAGCTGGCCTCTGGAGTTTCGGGAGATGACCCTGAAGTGTGCCATCTACAACTTTCGTCGAACAGTTAGATATCTGTAAAATTAACTGAGGTAGGCCGGTTTCTAACCGCCGGCTGATCCAGTGGAAACGCCGAAATCAAGCTCCGTCTAGTGATCCTACAGAGCACTATATGCTGAAGGTTTCGTTGGTCATTCGCTGGTACTCACTTCGGTTGCGGGCGGGTTATCAAAGCCATCCGTAGGCGATGGCAATAATTACCATATTCGTCAGTTGTCGAACGTATACGCCGGAATCGGAGGAGCGTGCCTCGCTGAGACCTGCGATAGTAACGACAGCCCTAGCCGCTGGCATTTCGCGTTCTCAAGCCGGCAGTTGGTTTCGGTTTACACGGTAAATCGTCACTATTTCCAAACGGACAGCGACGTTAACACCGCGTAATTTGCCGAATTCGGCCACGTCGTAGGCCGTGCGCTCGCTCGGACCGACGTAGATATACCGAACGTTATATTTTTTCAGGAGTCGCGCTCGCTGTTCGGGCGTTCCCCCGTAGATGGTTTCGATATCCTCGACACGTTCGAAGTATGCCTCGCGGCTGTGGTAATCGCCCGCGTGGTCCCAGCCAGCGACCGTCGGTATTCCGGTGAGGCTGGATGGCGCGTTCACCCAGTGGTAGGGCCACAGCTCCTCGTTTTCATTGCATCCACATCCCGGTACCGAGACCATGTTGGGCTGGCCTGTGCGATTGTCGAGCCACCGAATCGCTTCGGCCTCAGTGGGATGCATCGTGGAAACGAATTCGAGTGCATCGAGCGTCGGATTGTCCACTTGTTTCACGCCGCCCTCGTTTGTGAAATGGTCAGTGAGTGCAAGCGCACCATACATTGCGGTCGAAATCACGACCAGTGTGAGCAGGCCGTAGCCCGCTATGCGCCAGTGCCGCGCCAGAGTGTCAGACGACGACCACCACTGTCGATGGGCATCAACTACCCACGCACCAATTACGCCCGCCGCGGTTCCAAAGAGTATCCAAACCTGTGCGTAGGTTTTGAACACTGTATTAAACCGGCCTGGGGCGGCGTTGTTCCTAACGTAGACGAACTCAACCAGCAAAATGAGACCCACGCCGGCGACCAACAAGAGAGTCTCGAAGCCGACTGCGGGAACCGAGGGAGAGACACCAGTTTCAGCACCTCCACTGTCCGACTTAGTGAACTGTCGTCCACGAACGACAATCGACTCCACAGAATCCGACGGGTGCTCCAAATTACGTCGTACTGCGAGCACCAGCCAGCCGACGAGCAACAGAGGGCCGAACACCGCGAGCGCAGCGGCATCAAACAGCCATGCCACCGCGACCAGTCCGACCATCGCTGCGAGGATAGCTTCCCGTATCTGAGTACCGAGCGAGCGTGCATAATTGAGAAGATACGGAACGAATACAAGCAAGAATCCACCGTAGACGAGCACCAGCGGACCCAGTGCGCTTCGATCAGGGAGGAACCCAATAGCCCGTCCGCTGGCCGCACCGAACCAGAACGGCAATGACCAGGACATCCCCATAACGAGGACGACTACCGCAACCGCGAACGCACTTGCCGTCTGCATCACCTCTTGTCGGATACTTAATTGTCCGTCCGACGGAAATTGGGTTGCAATCGGCCGCGGGAACAGCGTCGCAGGATTCTCATTAGCAAACGTGAGCGTGAGCCAGCCAACGCCGATAGCGGTCGGAAAGCTCCATGTGTTGATAACTACGAGTATCCCCGTTACCAGTGGCATCGCTCCAAAGATGAGTGCACGACGCCGCCGCAGCGCGTCAGCTGGTGTCCGATAGTACGCGAAACAGAGTGCCACCACGAGGAGCAAAAATGGTGTACTCATCATGTGAGCGTGGAGGTCGCCGTTGAGCCATGCAAAGAGTGGAAATTCATTCACTGTACCGGGAATAACACGGCTCGCATCCCAGTAGTTGAAGGCTGCGGGCGAAACAGCAAGACCCTTGATTTCGACGCCGAACCAGTCCGCAACGCTCTGGGTTGCCCTGTCGGGAAGCGCCCACAGCAACGCCCGTGCAGGCGTTTCGAGGTTACTCGCAAATCCTACGAAAAAGGCCGCAATTACGCCCGCTGTTCGTGCCGAACGGTTGCGCTCGGCTGCAATCGCGCCTGCGAGACCGTAGGCTGCGGTGACGAGCATTCCGAAGAAGCCTGCAAGCGCGAGGTTGTACGCATAGCGTGCCTCAGTGAATGTGAGTTTCGCTAAGAGGGCTACGACGAGATGGCCGCCGTAATAATACCGAACTGGTTCACTCGCGAACCAGAAGTCCTCAGGTGGAAGGCGCGACGTGCGGAGGAGCGATTTGAGCAGGCCGAAATCGAGGAATTTCTCACCTCCGCTTGGATGCACCCCTGGGTCAACTGCGCGGACGGTGACCAGGAATGAAAAAGCGAGCACGAACACAATTGCCGGATTGATCATTCGGTGAACATCGAACTCGGTTCGGTTGAGACCACGAATCGAAAATGCCGACAGACTAACGAGAACTAGCAGCCCGATCACGAGGCCAAGGGTGAGGGAAATATAGGCGGTCCAGTAGGCTACGAGTCCGACGACAGCAAGCGACAGTGGAAGTGCGAAGGCTGTCCCATGGTCGGGAAATTGCTGGAAGAGTCTGGCGGCGAGTGGCAGACCAGCCAGCCCGAGAGCCAGAGAAGCCACGAGCCAGCCGGCGACCAAGCCGTACTCCATGGCAAAAACTGAGAGCCAGCGCATATCTCTTTTATGTGTTAAAGATCGACTGAAACAGTGTCCCGAATTCCTTCTACATTTCTTATCAGTTCTTTTGGCACTGACTCGATGGAAAAATCTGCTACCCTAGCCGGGTCAAGGCAAAGCATGGGATACAAGAGACCGAGTAGAGTCCGGCGGCTTCGACCTCGCCGATCCCTTCTAGATACTGCCACCTTTACCACCCTATCAGACAGCAACCACCTAGCCGAAATAGAACAGACCTAGAAGCATGCCGATCAGTACTTCAGAACTTGCCATAGTAATCAGAAGTCGGCTAGTTGAATTCGTCATGAGCGGCCACCTGCGAATTTTAATCCACCGAATTCCCCGATGTAAATTACGTGTAAGCAATCCGTTTACTTGGATCCAGATGCTAAACGCTTTTGTCGGCACAGCGACGACATTAGGTATGGTATGGGGTTTCGAGCGTTCAGTAGGTCCGCTTGTTTTGATCGTCGTCATCGCCTCAGTAGCGCTTACGACTGTGATGGCTCCATCGACTGTGTTTATGATGGTTCTCCCATCGATGGTCGTCTTCTCTATTGTAGCTTTCTTACTTGGAATGAAGTATGGTGAATTTCGCACAACTCAATAACATCTGAATTCAAGCAGATAGGCTTCGCGTGCGCGGAAGACCCTGAAATCAACGTCGATAGGTTTTCATATATAGTGTGATGATGATCGCCTCTCAGAATCGAGCGTGAGTGTCATCTGCATATGTTCGAGACACCAGACCGGAAGGACAAGAATGAGTCAGGTGCTCACGAACGCACGATCGGTCACCCTCCAAACGATCTCAGCAACAACGACGCTGAGTGCCAATACGCCGTTGGATACGATTGCAAGCATCACCTTGTCTACCCACTCCTTCGAGCGTGACCACTGCGCGATCGCAAAGCGTGTCACGTCGATTCGACTGAAACCGACGACGATTGCAAGACTCGGCCAGCCGAGGAGAAACCCGAACCCGCCTGCGAGTATGACTGCGATACCGCCGACGCGTCGGAAGGTTGCGATCACTCCTCCAACGACCACCGCTATCAATGGAACGAGCGTAATGCCGACAACACTGAGAAGCGACGATGCCATGTTCGGAAATTCGAGTGCAACAGCGGACCACTCGGGCAGAAATACGACTGTGAAGCCATCTCGGTTCACACGTCGCCGTTCTCCCGATCCGGGGTAACCCTTGAGAGACGCATCGCATTCCCGGCAACGAGGAGGGTGACCCCGACATTGCCGGCGAGCACGGCGAGCACGACCGAGACGAATCCGAATGGGACACCGATAGCGAGCACGGCTTTTGCGGCGAGGCTCCCCCCCCCCCCCCCCCGATATACTGTCGAATGATGCCGTTGACCTTCCTCGAAAGAGGGGAAAGATAGAGGGAGTTTCGAGAGGTCGTCGGCCATCAGTGCGATGTCCGCCGTCTCTAAGACTGTATCCGTGCCAGCCGTACCCATCGCCAGCTCTCGGCATACGTCGTGTCCCCCTGAACGTGATCCAATTCCCCCGTACGATCGTGGTCGTGATCATGACCACCATCGGGACCGCTCTGTCGGGAGTCACTCATTATACCACCCTTTGCCCCAGAGAACTATTAATGTCACTGCCAATATAGGTGGGTAAAATAAGAATCGCTAGCATCCAGTCGGAGACAAATTAATAACGAGAATCAACGATTGCCCCCACGTGTTCGTCTGAGAGCGGCTAGGCCGATTGTTATTGCGCTATGCCGAGGTCGCCATCGGGACGTGTTCCGGTTGAAGGAACATCACGTTGACCCGCCCAACGGCGTCGAAATCGCGGAGTTGATAGACGAGTTCCCGAATCCGCATCGCTGACCCCTGGCAGAAGATCGTTTCCAGACACCATTCGCCGTGGTGCATATGGTGAGTTGTCCGGATGATCGACTCGAACTCGTGTTGGACTGTGTGTAGCTCGCCGATGACGAGCGTGTGTTCGTAATCGAAGGCGAGTGCAGCGACAGCAGGCCCCTCTATTCCTTCAAGACTCGTGTGGCGCTCGATGTACTCTTGGATCGCCTCGCGCACGGCGCGAGAGCGCGATTCCAGCCCTTCGTTCTTCCACGTTTCGTCGAACTCATCAAGAACCCTCCTGTGGAACGTTGAGACTCGTTCGCATCGAAAGTAGGTTGGACCGTGCCAACCATGAACCTCATTATTACGCATCCACCGAATCGACCATAACAACCCCTATCAGTCGATGTTTCAGTAGTGTTCGTATGGCAAACGGGGTAGTAGGACTCGCACTTGGCGCAAGCGCTCTCGGTCTCGTTCATGGGCTGGCACCAGGCCACGGGTGGGCAATCGCCGCGAGTTACGCGCTCGACAAACCGAACAAGTGGTTCTACGGTGCCGCATCGAGCCTCATCCTCGGGATTGGTCACCTCATCAGCAGTATTGCGATGGTGCTCGTGTACTTCTTCGCGCTCTCGTATTTCGATCTGACGCAGATCGGATGGATGAACTACGTGGCAGGTGGGCTGTTGATCGCACTCGGAATCTGGCAGTATTTCAACGGTCACGACCACTCTTCTGAGGAACACGGCAACGACCACGACGAGGACGCTCACGACCACGACCACGGCCATTCTCACGGCCACAATCATGCACATACCAACAGCGAAAGCACTGGTATGTTTGCTCGACTCCGGCAGGCTATTCCATTCGTGGGTGGCTCCGACCATTCACACTCACACGACTCTTCCGAAGAGGATACGGATCGAGGACTGTACGGGATGGCCGTACTCGCATTCGCGCTCGGGTTTGCTCACAACGAGGAGTTCGATATCATCGCGATCTGTACAGGGTCCGCTTACTGTCTCGAACTGATGCTTCTCTACTCGGTCGCCGTGATCGTCTCCCTCGTTGGCGTGACGCTCCTGCTCGTGGCGGGCTACGAACGTTACGAGGACCGCCTCGAAGAGTACGCCGACTATCTGCCGACGTTCACCGCAGCGGTCCTCGTTGTGATGGGAAGCGGATTCATTCTCGGCCTGTTCTAACTCGCGTTCTCCATCCCGTTACTCTCCTCGCGACCGTTCTGCTTCCCCGGAGCGGACGTTCGACTAGTGGGATCGAGATGAACATGAACATCGCTAACGTCGTGCTGGGACTGTACCGTCCGAATCAGGTCGGTTTCGAGCGTGTGAGCGTCTTCGAGGGATTGATCAGCATCGATTTCCGCATGAAATTCGACTTCGACATCGGTCCCCGAGTAGTAGGTGGTGAAGTCGTGGACGTTCCGAACGTTTGGATGTTCGACGATAGTCGTGCGGATCGCCGCTTGTACGTCTTCAGGCGGCGCGCTATCGAGCAGATATCGGATGTTTGTGCGTGCCAATTCAACTCCCTCTTCCATCACGACGAGGCTGATGAGTGCTCCGGCGAGCGGGTCGAAGATCGGATAGCCCGCCCAGACGCCGACCACACCGACGAGAGCAGCGATGATCGTATAGAAATCGTTCAGACAATCCCGTGCGAGCGAGTGCAGACTCGACGAATCGACCGTTTGGTTGATGTGTTCGGTGTATCGATACGTGAGATACATATCCACCATTGAGAAAACGAGCGCTCCGAGAAGATAGATACTGAAGGCGAGTTCGTCCCCAGACAAATACTTCTGAACGCTGTCGTAGAGGAGTACTCCCCCAAGGGGAATGAGCACGCCGCCGGCAAACAGTGCAGTCAGCGGCTCGAACCGCTGGTGACCATGCTGGTGGGTACTGTCCGGTGGCTCGAACGCGGTCGGTCCCCAGACATGAACGACAACGCTAGCGGCGAGGTCGGCCACCGAATGCCCAGCGTTCGAAATGAGTGCTGCGCTGCCGAAGGCGAGACCGACGCTTCCTTCAACGACGATCTTGAGCGTGTTACCAAGCAGGTTCGCCCACGTCGCCCGCCGAAATGCGTCTAATCGGTCGTCCACAAATGCGATCTAATGGCGAACAATATAAGCTATCACTTTACATTGATCGAAATAATGAATTTGGTGTGGCGAATTTCACGTGGAGTGTGGGGTTCTTTTTGACAGATTGACCGAGAATGAGGTAAACTTACTCCGAACACGAAGTCTGAGAGAGGTCCTGTGGCCAAAGGTCGGCTAGGTCGATTCGTCATTCACAACCCCCTGCGAAATTTAGCCGTTGATATGATTTCGCCACTAATTATGGTTGAGGAATCTGCCTGCTTGACATTAGGTAGAGAAGGGCTTTCGAGGCATGCACCCGAATCGGCTTTCCGCTACAGCATGTAGAGCTGGATATGCCAGATAGCACCGAGCGTGGTCTTTCCCGGCGCGCGTTCGTGAAAGCCGCCGTTGCAATCGGTGGCCCGGCAGCGCTATCGGCCTGTCTCGCCCGCGAGAATGCTCCTGATCTCTCACAGGGACCCGATGATCTCTCGACACTGCCGACGCGCCAATATGCATGGAACGAGTTCCTTGCACTTGGCGACAACGACAATCACCTCGGTCCACGTCATCGCGTGTTGTTGTATCTCCGCTACGGGAACGAGGGTACGCCGACGCGAAACCACCGACAGCAGATGGAAGAGGCCCTACGAACGCTCGAAGAAGCCTATCCTCACTCCCATGACGGTCTGCTATTCACGGTGAGCTACTCGCCAGCGTATTTCGAGCGCTTCGATAGCTCCCTCCCGCAATCGGTCGGCCTCCAGCAGCCGAAAGCACTCACGCCGTTTGAGGACCCGGACCTCGACCGTCCGGACGCGGTCGTCCATCTTGCTAGCGACTACGGACAGGTCGTCTTAGCCGCCGAAGAAGCACTACTAGGCAATAAAGAGACCCTCACTGGGATCGATGTCGAGACGTCGCTTGGTGGAATCTTCGAGCGTATCGACCGGCGAACGGGCTTCGTCGGCGATGGCCTGCCTGCGGACAATCAGGACGTGCAAGGAATCCCCGACTCGGAGCCAGTCCCGGACGACGCCCCGATGTACATGGGTTTCAAATCCGGTTTCGATAAGAATCAGGCGACCGAGGACGACGTAACGATTCAATCGGGACCGTTCGCGGGCGGGACGACCCAACAAACCTCGACGATTAAACTCCACCTCGACCAGTGGTACGAACAGGACAGTCGCTACCAGCGGGTCGGCAAGATGTTCTGTCCCGCCCACGCCGAATCGGGAATCGTCGAGGGCGACGGCGACAATCTAGGACAATCGAGCAAGATGGACGACTGCCCGCCCGCCAACCAAGCCGCCCGCGAGTCGGGGGCGGTCGGTCACTCGCAGAAAGCCGCCCGTGCACGCGAAAACGACCGGCCGATCATCCTCCGGCGGGACTTCGATTCGACCGACGGTGACGAGGCAACGCTGCATTTCCTCTCGCTCCAGCAGGAGATAGCGGACTTCGCCGAGACCCGCGAGTCGATGACCGGGACCGATCTTGCCGAGGAATCCGCGCTCGGCCGGAAGAACAACAACGGCATCCTCCAGTACATGAGCGTGACGCGCCGCGGCAACTACCTCCTGCCGCCGCGCGGACTGCGAGCGCTTCCCTCTCCCAATCCACGATGACAGGCACTCAAACACAAGCGACGACCCCCGACCGAGCACGTCAGCTGCTCGATTCACGATTCACACATACTCATTTCGCAGGGTTGACGCTCGCACGTCCTATGAATCAAGATCTCGTCAAAACGATTGAACGAGCAGGAAACAAAACTGCAAAAGAGAGAAGGAGTAACCATGCGTCGGCGTGAGTTCCTGACCCTTGCGACCGGAGCCGGGACGGCGAGCCTCGCTGGCTGTACCAGTGCTCTTGGAGACTTGGGAGAGCAGCGACCGCCTCCCTTACCAGAGAACCGCCCGAAAGCCGTCTATTATCCGAGTCATATCGACGGAGTGAAAACCGCTGGAATTTCCCAGCAGGGTGGATATACATGTGCACTCACGTATTCCCGGCCCCAACGGCTCTGGATATACAGTGCAGGTCAGCGAAAGAAAGTCACTGTCAAGTCCGATGATTCTATCCATCTCATGCCGATCATTTGGGAGACAGAAACCGGTGTTGTGATTCCGTACCTGATTCCACAGATCAAAATTCGAGACGGCAACGAAACGATTGAATATTTCTCTCCATGGCCGATGATTACTCAACCAATGGGATTCCATTTCGGAGATAATGTCGAGCTACCCGGTGAAGGAACATATAGGGTGAGTATCAAGTTCGCCGGAATAGAATCCGCTGGCCCCGCGATACGGCGAATGAAAGCATTCGCAGATAATAGTTCTGCGCGCTTCGAATTCTCGTTCACGTTCAGTCAGACGAAACTGGACGAGACCACATACCGCGATATCCCGCAAGCAAAAGAAGGGACGAAAGGCGCTGTCGAACCGATGAATATGAGGGGAATCCTCCCTCTCCAACTCCCGAAAGTCGATTCACTTCCGGGAACCGTCCTCGGTACAGCGACAAGCGGTGATGCAGTCTTTGTCGTGACGGCGTTGAACGCGGCACAGGTCGGCGGCTCTCGCAACCAGACGTATCTGGCCGTGTCCGCACGGACCCCCTACAACCGCTATATGGTACCATTAATGTCACTATCCGCTCGTCTCACCCGGAACGGCAACCCAGTTTTCAACGGCAAGTTGACGGAAGGACTTGATGATGAGCTACACTATCACTATGGGGCAATTGTTCCGTCGGTAAAACCGGGTGACGAATTGAAAATAACTATCGATGCAACATCGAAGGTATCCCGTCATGAAGGATATGAGACGGCGTTCTGGCGGTGGCGCAGAAGTCCTCACATGGAATGCGGTAGGATAGATTTGATGTGTCTACGATCAAGTCCATCCTACCGGATAACGCGACGGTCGAACAGGTCTTCAAAGCACTGGAGACTGAGACAACAGCGCTTTTCAAGCATCTTGAGTTCTCGTTTCTCGTTGACTATCCCGTGTTCGCCCCCGATCCAAGGGGGCGAACACGGATTCACCAGCCACCGGAGCTCCTGAAGGGTCTTCTACACTGCTTCTACCACGATATCTACGGGCCGCGTCCAATGGCCCGAGAACTCCATAATGAGGACGTTTGGCGACAATGTGGATTCACGCGTCCGCCGGGACGGCGGACGCTTGAGCGGTTCATCACTGACTTCGCTCTCGTTGCCGAGGACGTGTTCATCACGTTGGTTCACGAGCTTGCCGAGCAGGTACCGCTCGGCAAGCTCTATCGGATCGATGGTACCGACATCCCTGCCGATCAGCAGGATGAGGATGCTGAGTGGAACTACGATCACGCTGAAGACGATTTCTACTACGGATACGGCTGCTGTCTGGTGACCGCTGCTGACAATATTCCGGTTGCAGCCACGTTCACACCCGCAAAGAAGGCCGATCAGGAGACGGCGATGCGCGTCACCAGTGACGCGCTCGCCGTCAAGAAGCCGATCTGGATGCTGGGTGATGCGGAATTCGATATGCTTGACTGGCACGACCGCCTGCTGGAGCAGGGGGTCGTGCCGGTTGTCCCGTATAACCAACGCAACGCTACTGATCCGCTCGATATCGAATATCGTGTTGAGGACACGATTGCAGTTACAGAAGAGCGGTTAGATGAGGCCTACCGGAAACGGTCACGGATCGAGACAGCGATTGGCGTCTGTAAGGATCTCGGCCTCGGGACCCCACGGGTCCGAGGCCGAGTCAGAGTCGAATCTCACGTCTTCTTGGCGCTGTGTCTTCGGCTCGCAGTTGCACTCACGAATCACGAACGAGACAACGACATCGCCAGTCCAACCATCACGCTATGAGAACCATTCTGCGCCACCGCCGACGGCGTTCTATGAAATGCCACCAATGAAACTGACACTATCTGCTTGACTCAGTACCAGAAGTCGGCCATCCATTTTTCGTTTAGAGTATCTACTGGAATTTACACTGTCGAGATGGGTTTCGAGTTATACGAAGTCCCCTCTACGTGATTTCTCAACCATTTAATCCCTAGTGCTCTGTAATTCGTAATTTGACTGGTTTTATCTTGTTGGAGTTCTTTCGTGCAGTCATACCCATGTCGCGCAAAAAGTACACGGTTGACCTAACTGAAAATCAACGAGACGAGCTTGAGAGCTTGGTTTCAAGTGGCATACACAGAATTCAAAAAGTCACCAGAGCACGAATATTGCTAAAGGTGGACGAAGGCTGGACTGATAAAGACATCAGCGAGGCGCTTGACTGTGGCGTTTCCACAGTCAAGCGTATGCGCGAACGATTCACCGAAGATGGGATCACGGCGATTCAACGCCGTGACCCCGACCGTGAATACGAACGCAAACTTGACGGCGAGGACGAAGCTCATCTCATCGCTCTCGCCAACAGCGAGCCGCCCGAAGGGCGCGCTCGCTGGACCCTGCGTCTTCTCGCCGACGAACTCGTTACTCTCGACGAGATCGGCCACGAATCGGTCTCTCACCAGACCGTTCACGAAGTCCTCAAAAAAACGAGTTGCAGCCTCACCGATCCAAGCAATGGGTGATTCCGCCAGAGCAGGATACCGAATTCATCTACCACATGGAGGATGTCCTTTCGCTCTACCGCGAACCATATGATCCTAAACGGCCCGTCGTGTGCTTCGACGAGCATCCGACTCAACTGATGAAGCAAGTCAAGCAACCGCGCCCGCCCGAGCCGGGCGCGGTTGCCCGCGAAGATTATCACTACGAGCGCAACGGCACCAAGAACCTGTTTCTGGCCTCGGAACCGCTCGCCGGCTGGCGAGCGGTGACTGTCAAAGACCGGCGCACCACCGAAGACTGGGTGCATTTCATTCAGCATCTCGTTGATCAGCACTACCCGGATGCGGATTGCATCCGGGTGGTGCTGGACAATCTCAATACGCACAATCCAGCCGCTTTCTACGAGTCTTTCGAACCGGCTGAAGCACGCCGGATACTCGATAAGCTTGAATTTCATTTCACGCCAGTCCACGGTAGCTGGCTCAACATGGCGGAGATCGAGTTCAATACGATTCAACAGCAGTGTCTTGACCGCCGCATCCCGGACGGGGCGACACTCCGTCAGGAGGTCGCCGCATGGAAGAAGGAACGAAACAGCGGTGACACAGATATCGACTGGCGATTTACGACTGACGATGCTCGCATCAAATTGAAACGGCTATACCCATCACTTGATGACTGACAGAGCACTAGGAGCGACGAGTAGACGGATATGCCGGATCAACTGGATGACGACGCGCGTGTATGGTTAGTTGAACGTACCTACTCTGACGATGAGCAGAATTTGATCATTCTCACCTACGCGACCACTGATGGTGAGCAGTATTATCGGAAAGAGCGGGCGTTGACTTCCTTTACTGACACACGCGACACGACAGCGGCCGTCGACGCTGACTCGGGCAACCTCGGTTCCGTCGACAATTCCGACCTCCAAGAACGGTACGCCGCCGAAGCACAGCGGATGCAAGATACTCACGACCCAGACGACGTGATCTAACTCCGATAACCGAACCTGGACAGTCCGAAGCCATGTGTTATGGCTCTGTGGCAGCTATAGCAACATATGCGCGAACTCGTCTTCGCCGTTGAATACGAGGCAGGATGCAACAGAGTAGCAGATACTCTCGCTGACCATCCGGATGCTTCGATTCGTTCACTCTCACTGCACGCCACCGAAGACCGTCTCTGGCGTGTCGATCACGCTACGGGAACGCCAGACGCTCTCGCTGACATCGAAGACGCCTTCCTCAATGGCGACTACTACGCGGACTGTCTTGCTACCGAGGACTGCGACGCTACCCAGAGTACACAGGTTCTCGACCATACCGACGACACGCTCGTCCTCTATTCGTACTGGGTGCGCACTTCTCTCTGTGCATCCATCCCCCACATCGCACGCGATCATCTCGGCGATGGCCTGCTGTTCGACACGCGCCACGAGAGTCGCCACTATACGTGGCGCATCATTCACTCCGGTGAGGGCGACGTGAGTGCGTTCTTCGACGAGCTTGAGACTGCTGTCGGCGACTGCGCCCGAATGGAGATGCTCCGAACGGCAGCTACCTCGACACCGACGAGCAACGGAGACGACAGTGCAGCCGAGTTGTCGTCAGAGCAGGAAGCAGCTCTCCAGGCCGCCGTCGAACACGGCTACTACGAGTCACCACGGGAGGTCGACGTGGCCGAATTGGCTGGGCATCTTGATGTACCACGGTCGACGCTCACCTACCGACTCCGGCGGGCGGAGGAACACTTGGCGAAGCAGTACGTCACTCACGAGCAGCTACCCGAGGAGTTGTCAACGTCGCTCTGATCCGGCTCCGTATTGGAACATTCCAACTAACGCTTATCAAGTTGGCTGTCCTATCTCGCAGTAATGCCTGAAAATGTAGACGCAGCGGAGCGGGAAAACGATAGTGAGCAGGCGCGAGAGTTGTCCGTCCGGCTTACCGTCCCGGAGATGGACTGCCCCTCCTGTGCGCAGAAAGTAGACAAGAGCCTCCAGCGCGTTGATGGGGTCACTGACACCACCCTGCAACCCACGACGGGCACAGCCACGGTGGCCTATGATCCTAACCGTGCCGCCGAGGCCGACGTGGTTGCGGCCATCGAGGGTGCGGGCTATGAAGTCATTGGCGGCGAAGACGGTTCTGACGAAGAATCCGCTGATGGCATGGAAATTGCACCTCCGTCGGAGATCTGGACGAGTTCGCGTGCCATCAAGACGTGGATCGGGGCCGGTTTCGTCGTGCTCGGGCTCCTTTTCGAGTTCGTTCTCGCCGGACAGAATCCTGAGGTTGGGACTCTTCTCGGCCATTCGCTCACAGTCGCGGATGGACTGTTTCTCGTCGCGATCGCCGTTAGCGGGTATCCTGTCGTTCGCGGCGGGTACTACTCCGTGCGCAATCGGAGCCTCGACATCGACCTCCTGATGGGGACGGCGATCCTCGCGGCGACCGGGATCGGCTACTTCGTTGAAGCCGCGACGCTGGCTGTATTGTTCAGCATCGCAGAACTGCTTGAAGACTATGCGATGGACAGAGCACGCAACTCGCTGCGCGAGTTGATGGAGCTTTCACCGGATGAGGCCACGGTCCGCCGGGATGGCGATGAGGTGACCGTGCCAGCTGAAGACGTGGAGATGGGTGAGACCGTTGTTGTCCGTCCCGGCGAGAAGATTCCGCTCGACGGCTCGGTCATTGAGGGAGAGAGCGCGGTCGACCAGTCACCGATCACTGGCGAGAGTGTTCCCGTCGACAAGACCGAGGGCGACGAGGTGTACGCCGGCTCGATCAACGAGGAGGGCTACCTCGAAGTGGAGGTTACGTCGACAGCCGGGGACTCGACGCTCTCAAAGATCATCGAGATGGTGCAGGGCGCTCAAGAAAAGAAAACAGAAAAAGAGAAGTTCGTCGACCGGTTTTCGGGCTACTACACGCCAGCGGTGGTCGTCTTGGCAATTCTCACTGCTGCTGTACCGCCGCTTGCGTTCGGGTGGCCGTGGCAGACGTGGTTCATTCGCGGCCTCACACTGTTGGTGATCGCCTGTCCCTGCGCGTTCGTCATCTCGACGCCCGTCTCGGTGGTGTCGGGCATCACGAGCGCCGCGAAGAACGGCGTCCTAATCAAGGGCGGAAACCACCTTGAAGCGATGGGCGAGGTCGACGCCATCGCGATGGACAAGACCGGGACGCTCACGAAAGGCGAGCTCGCCGTCACCGACGTCATTCCGTTCGGAGATCATAGCGAGTCAGATGTCCTCCGATACGGCGCAGGAGTGGAACAGCGAAGCGAACATCCGATTGCCGAGGCGGTCCTCACCCGTGCCGACGAGGGCAATGTGACTGACCTCCCAGATCCCTCTGATTTCGAGAGTTTGACTGGAAAAGGAATTCGAGCCACAATCGACGACGAGACCACTGGTTATCGCTTTAGGTCAGAATGAGTGCTCTGTGAGGAATCTGGCCTGCTGATTGCTGCAGAATTTCTCAAAG
>NZ_JBNTJU010000024.1:0-42587 GCF_051195015.1 Halococcus sp. AFM35 | reverse complement strand
CCGGGATCAACGGCCTCCTCATTAGCCTCCTCGCCGAGCGCCTCGACAAGGCGCTCGGCGAGAATCTCTTCGGCATTCTCCGGTCGAGACGGCGTTTCTGGCCGTGGAATCGCGTACGACATACCGTATACTGTGCGGCAGATACGCCCAACGTGGCCAGGATGGTAGCTGATACCGAATTCGTCTTCGATCAACCGCGTGATTTCACCGGTCGTCCACGGTTGGCCTTCTTCGAGGAGTCGCTGGAGATCGCGCGACTGCTGATGGGAGAGCTTCGGGGGCCTGCCGCCCCCGAAGCGCGGAATCAAGCCACTCGGTCCGGTCTCATTCCAGCGTTCGAGCCACTGACTCCCGATGCTACGACTCGCACCGACCCGTGTAGTGGCTTCTTTGATCGTATCGCCAGCATAGAGATTGTTGACAAAACAGAGTCGGCGGACGACTTTCGGGTCGTCCGCCTTCTTGATTTCCAGTCTCAGTTCTTCGTCTGAGAGGTGTCGTTCAACGACAGCTCGTCGCGCTCCCATTCAGAGAGATACGCGTCCAAAGGTCAAGAACTTGCGCTAGACCCTAACGGCGGACAAGGAGCGGAGTGGGGAGAGGATACAGCGTCCCCAGAACGCTTCGCGTT
Organism: Halococcus sp. AFM35; assembly: GCF_051195015.1. NCBI lineage: Archaea > Methanobacteriati > Methanobacteriota > Halobacteria > Halobacteriales > Halococcaceae > Halococcus > Halococcus sp. AFM35. Next base: position 41,956 of record NZ_JBNTJU010000024.1, on the reverse strand, counting down.
CTGGTGTGCAAACGAGACGCTTCGCGTCTCGTCAACGCCGTCAGCATCTGTTCTTTGTCTGATTCGCCATGCTTCGGAAGATTCATGCATTAGGGTAGCATACATATGAACGAACCCAATGCCCGACGACCTCGATTCAGATTCACACTCGGTCTATTCTCTCCACTATCACCTGATACTCGTTACGAAGTATCGGCGTGGAGTGCTTACCGAGGACCGAACCAACTTCATCCACGGGGTCATTGGCGGGTTCGCGGACAACTACGGTGTCGAGGTCTCGCACCTCGACGGCGAAGACGACCATATACACGTCCTATTCAAGGCGAAACCCACGACGGATCTCGTGAAGTTCGTCAATACGCTCAAAGGCGCAACCGCGCGGAGGATTCGCAATGAGTTTCCCGAACTCAAGGACGAACAGGGAGATTCGTTCTGGAACGATTCGTACTGTCTCGTCTCGACGGGACAAGTTTCACTCGACGTGCTCACCGAGTACGTCGAGAATCAACGTCAATGAACTGTACCTACCGGTTCCGGCTCAATCCTACGCTCGAACAGAAAGAGCGGTTGGCGTGGACGTTGGATACCTGCCGGCAGGTGCGAAACCACTTCCTGCATCGGATGAATCGGCTGGCAGACACGTCATACACACCCGAACAGAACCAACTTCCGAAGCTCAAACAGTGGTGGACCGACCTTCAGTCGATCCACTCGAAAGTGCTTCAGATGGTCGTTCGCCGCCTCTACAAGGACCGTTCAAACCTCGCGAAGAAGGCGAAGAAGGGCTACAACGTCGGCAAGCTCAAGTGGAAAGGTGTAGGCGACTACTATTCGTTCACGTACAACCAGACCGGCTTCGAACTCAAGAAAACGAGTGGCCGCGACAGGTTGCACCTTTCGAAGATTGGCGACGTTCCCGTGGTTGCTCACCGAGACCTCCCCGACGACGCCACGATAACCGGCGTCGTGGTGAAACGCGAAGCCACCGGACGGTGGTACGCTTCGCTCCAAATCGACACCGACGCCAAAGCACCTCCGAAACCAGACGAACCGAAACGGTGTGTCGGTATCGACGTTGGAATACTCAAATACACCCACGACACCGACGGCCTTGCCGTTGGGTCGTTGGACCTCTCGACGGAGCAGGAACGGTTAGAACACGAACAGCGCGTTCTCTCCCGCAAAGAGCACGGGTCGAACAACTACCGCGAACAACAGCGGAAGGTTGCTCGTCGCCACGCCGACATCAAGCGGAAGCGTCGGGATTTCCTACATAAGCTCTCGACGTGGTACGCCGAGACCTACGATCTCGTGGCGGTCGAAAAGTTGGACGCAAAGAGCATGATGGAACTGCCGTCGAACTCACACAGCCGTGCGAGTGCGGCGTGGGCGACGTTCCGAACGCTTTTGAAATGGAAATGCAAGCGCGAAGGAACCCACTTCGCGGAGGTCGAACCAGCAGGAACGACCAAAGAGTGTGCTCGGTGTGGTGCCGAGACGGACAAGCCGTTGTGGGTCCGCGAACATTCCTGTCCTGCTTGCGGCTTCGAAGCGGACAGGGACACAAACGCCGCGTGGAACATCCTGCAACGCGGATTCGACAAATTAGGCATGGGCTGTGCCGAATCAACGCCCTTGGAGACTGCGGTCCCTACGGACACCTCCTTTCAGCAGGTGTCTGCAAACCGCGTCGTGGAACAGGGAAGCCCCGCCCTCAACGAGCGCGTCAGCGCGAAGTAGGGCGGGGAGCAGTCACTCTACCGGAGGCGAGCGTCCACTACACCGCGCCGTGGGGTGATTTTTTCACCACTCTCGTCGCAAAGCGATAGCCACCTTTCCGCTGACGACGGCTGGCCCGGTGTCGTGACTGTGAGGTGTGGCTCCCTACTGGCCGTCCCGGACGTCGGCGGCCGCCGCACGGATACTTTCGACTTCGTCCTCGCCGTAGCCGATGAGGCGCACGTCGGTCAACGATTCCGGCTCGTACGCCGCGAGTTCCGTACAGATGAGTCGCGCACCCTCTCGAAGGTCGAACCCGGCGACACCACAGCCGAGCGTGGGAAGGACGAGTGACTCACAGCCGAGGTCGTCGGCGCGTGCGAGGCTGTTCTGCGTCGCCGTGCGGATGCTCTCGGCGGTCGCTTGGCCATCCCCATAGTGAGGCATGGCGGCGGCGTGGATCACCCACTCGGCGTCGAGGTCGTAGGCGTCGGTGACCGCCACCGCCCCGAGGTCGATGGGTCCCTGCGAGACGGCCTCGTCGTTGATTCCGCCGCCCGCGCCGCGCCTGAGCGCTCCCGCGACGCCCGAGCCCATCTCCAGACTCGTGCCGGCGGCGTTCACGAGTACATCCGCTTGCTGGGCGGCGATGTCGCCCCGAATCACGGTGAACTCCATGTACGGAACCGCATCGCCAGCGCCAAAACCGCTCCGCCGAATCGTTCAGGTCCCGTCGTGCCATCGATAGGCGGCGTACCCCACCGTTCCGATGGGGAGACCGAAGACGAGGAGGTACGGCCCGAGATACGCGAGCGCGACCACGAGCGCCCGCAGCGCCGTGAGGACGCCGCCGACCGAGGAGAGAAAGGCCCCGAGCACGCCGACGTCGTACCACTGCTCGCTCGGCTGGTCGGCGACGGGTTCTTCGAGGTCCACAGTAATCGTCGAGTAGGCGACCTGTCCTCTGAGCGACTGCAACTGGCCTTCGAGCCGTTCGATTCGTGACTGCACGGCCGACAGTCGTTGCTGGACCGCGAGGGTGGCCTCGGTATCGCTGGCGTTCGCATAGAGGTTCCGAAGACGCTCGCGCTGTGCCCGCGAGTTGTTCAGGCGCGCGCGGAGGTCGACCAACTGCCCGCTGACGTCGGTCGTGTTGGTGTCTTCGTCACGCACCGTCCCGGCGGCCGTGACACGCCCGAAAAGCGCCGAGAAGTTTCTACGTGGGACTCTGAGCACCAGTTGCCCGGTCGTGCGGTTCTCCCCGTCGATGGTCTGCGTGCTCGCGCTCGATGCGCTGACGTAGCCACCCAGCCGCCGCGTGGCCCGCGTCAGGGTTTCGCTGGTACTGGTGACGTTCCCGACCGCCAACCGTGCACGCCCGGTCTTGATGCGTGCCTGTCCCGTTTGGAGCGCCTCCCCACCGCCTACCTGTGCGCTGGCCGCCGGCCCGCCGCCCGTCCCAGCGCCGCCACCGGGGCCGTTCCCGCCGCCCGCGCCGCCACCGCTGGACGCGACTTCGGCCCCACCGCCCGCCCCAGCGCCACCGCCACCATACAGCCGGCGAGCACGACGAGGGACACCAGCGCGAGCGCGGTCACGGTACGGGTATGGGAGAACATACCGCGATGTGTAGCCACCGCCAGCATATGTTTTGTGGGCGACTACTCCAACAGTGCGGCGAAGCGATTGATGTCCGCGTCGGTGCCGACGACGACGAGTTCGTCGCTCGCTCGCACCTCGAAGTCGGGACCCACATCCGTGATGGTCGTACCGTCACGCTCGACCGCGACGACGGTACAGCCGGTGCGTGCACGGACGTCCGCGTCCCGAAGGGTGCGCCCGGCGAGGCGCGGACAGCGTGTCTTGACCACCTCGATCTGTTTGTCGAAGCCCATCACCTCCTCGTCCAAAATCGTGGAGGCGAGCATCCGCCCGCTGACGACCGCGAGCGCAAGCACGTAGTCCGCACCGGCGCGGTAGAGTTTGCGGACGCTCGCGGTCTCCTTCGCGCGTGCGAGCACCTCCACGTCGGGTGCGAGTTCACGGATGACCAGCGTCGCGAAGATCGTCTGCGTGTCGTCCGGGAGCGCGAGAATCACGGCGCTGGCCCCGTCGATGCCCGCCGCCCGCAGGGTCGCCTCGTCGGTAACGTCGCCGACGACGTCGATGTCCGGGCCGTCCTCGATGTCGACGGCGACCGTATCGAGACCGTCGGTCTCGACGACCTCTCTGACCGTCGAGCCGACCTCGCCGAGACCGGCGACGATGACGCGACCGCGCCGGCGTGGCCGCGTCTCCAGCATCGTCATCTCCTTCAGCCGTTCGAGCTGTGACTGCCGACCGGCCACGAGCAGCAGCGAGTGCTCGTCGAGACGGGTGTCCGGTCCCGGAGGGCTGACGAACTCCCCGCGCAGCCACGCGCCGATGACGTTCGCGCCCGTCTGCTCGCCGATGGCGCTGTCGGCGATGGTGGCACCTGCGAGGTCGCTGCCGGGTTGGACCGGGAGTTCGGCGATCTCGAATTCGGGGTCAATCTCGATGACGTCGCCGAGTTCCGCCGAGACCGCCGTCGTGACCTTATCGGCGAGGCTCTCGCCGACGAGCCGGCGCGGCGAGAACACGTCGTCGGCCCCTGCATACCGGTGATAGTCGGCGACCGCGGTGTCCTCGACGAACGTTATCACGCGGGTGTCGCTGTCGGCGGCCGCGAGCGCGATGGAGGCGTTCACCTCGTCGCTGGCGTCGGCGACGAGCGCCCGCGCGGCCGCGAGGTTCACCCGTGCGAGCGCGTCGGGCGATTCCGGGTCGCCGTGCACTACTTGTAGGCCGTCCTCGTGGAGACCGTCGGCGCGGTCGCGGTCGGCTTCGAGGACGACGTAGGGTATCTCTCGACTGTCGAGCTCCTTGATGAGCGTCTCGCCGCGCGGTGTGTACGTACAGATGACCACGTGGGCGGTGAGGTCCGCACTCGTGGGAGCGCTCGTCGAGAAGCTCTCTTCGAGCAGTGGAAAGACGACCACCGGGAGCGCGAGGAAAACGAGCGCCACCCCCGTCAAATCCATTACGATGACGAGGACGTTCATCACCGGACTCGTCCACGGCGCATCGGAGCCAAAGCCCGTCGTGGTGAACGCCTCGACGACGACCTGCAGCGAGTGGAGGAACGTCTCCGGTTCGCCTTCGAAGGCGCTCATGCCGTAGTCGTAGACGACGGCGTAGGCGACCATCAGGGCCGTGAGTACGCCCATCGAGTAGGCCGTCCGACGCTGCCACGTGTTCATCGCGGCCGCTTTGCAGCCGGGCGGTCGGTGCGTGGGCTGCGAACGGTCATTATCGACTTTCGCTCCCGCTCGAACGAGCATGAGCGGTTCGGTTTCGTCGCCCACGCGGCCGCCCTCGGTGGGGAAGGGCAGTCGCCGAAGCTATTTGCTGTCACGGTGTCGTCTATTGAACGTTAATCGATACTTTTTTTTAGGAAGAGACTGCCTAATGCAGTGATGCAACGCAGCGATGGGAACCAGGGGAGTGTGGGGAGTGATACCACTAATCTGTCGGTCGACAGACGGTCGTATCTGAAGCTCGCGGGCGTCGCAGTGGGGTCGGTGCCGATGCTGTCGGGGGCGGCGAGCGCGGCGTTCACGCGGCGCGGTATTCAGTTCGAGCGCTCGGTCGATATGGTCGCGGAGGCTGGCTGTGACCCCACGGGCCAGGAGCCGTGTGACGAGCAGATACGGGACGCGGCCGACAGCTTCACGCTGTTGCGCTTCCCGCCCGGCGAGTACAAGGTCACCGAGAAGAACGTGATTCTCAACGAGACCAACGTCGGCTTCCTCGGCGAGGGCGACGTCCGGTTCGTCGTTCCCGAGCGGTTCAATGAGAAGTTGCTCGTCGTCGACAGCGGAACTGGCGTACTCTTCGAGAACATCGATATCGACCAGCGCGCCGACGGGGCCACGCCGGCACTGCACCTCGGCGGTGACGACGACGTTCAGGTCCACGACGTCGAACTCATCGGTCAGGGTATCCATCCCGATTCTCTTTCCCGCAGCGATCCTGGCTGGTCGCCGGGCGAGGGGGCAAGTAATGGTAACCCTGACGTGATGGACTTCTTCTATCCCATCGTTCGCTCGCCCGATGGCACAGGTCTAGTGAGGAACCTCGCAGCGAACAACCACGGGCTGATGGGGTCGTACAACGCTGGCGACGGTCGCAGTGGCATCTGGGTCGGCATCGAGACCCGCGGGACGGTGACCTTCCGCGACTGCCATATCGAAGAGTTCGGCAGCAATGGGACCTACACAAGCCGCACGAACGGCGTCGTCCAGTTCGAGGGTGGGGTCTATCGCAACAACGACAACAACCAAATCCGCATCGGCAGTTCCGGCAGCTATGTCGACGACGCAATACTCGACGTGGATGCCGACGCGAGCGACGCACCGAACCCATACGAGGCGCTCAACTACCGCGGCGTGCGCGTCGAGATGGGGCGCCAGAGCGACCGGACGGACGTCGACATCCGTAACTGTAACATCGCGATTCGCTCCGCGCCCCATTCCGGCGGTGGCGTCGTCGCCGAGGCGACCGCCAGCGAGTTCAGTGTTCACAACACTCGCATCGGCGTCGACGAAGACGGCGTTCGCGGTGTTCTCGGGAAGGAACCCGACGGCGGCGGGGCCTACGACCCGCCGGCAAAACCGCACGCTGCGACGCTCGAAAACGTGAGTATCACCGGGACTGCCGATGGGAATGCTGGGGTTACGCTGTTCAACCGTCCGGACTCGGTTGTCGATGGCTGCTGTATCCATCAGGAAGGTGCCAGCCGCGACGGCGTAGTGCTGGTCGATTCCGATGGGAGCCAGGTGACCAACAGCACCATCGACGTCACGGGTCGGCAGGTCGTCGAGGACGGCTCGTCGGTCTGGACGAACAACATCGATACGAGCGGCTCCTGTCCGGTGCCGAACTCAAGCGAGGACAGCGATCTCCCCCACGAGCTATCAATCGAAGGCACCAGCGGGCGGTTCTCCTACCAGTTTACCGTCAGCGGTGACATCGAAAAGTCGATTGCGAAGGGGGCAACCATCGACGACAACGACACCGTCTCGGGAAGTACGGCGACCGGTCAGGGCGGTGACGGTGGTGTGGATAGCTATCGCTTTTCGGGCGAACTCATCGCGTTCGGCCTCGACGGGGAGGCAAACGTCACCGTCGACAGTGAGCCGGCACATGTCGGCCAACTCCCCGACCACGTGTTGACAATCGACGGTGCTGGGTCATACACCGAATACTCCTTTTCGGTCTCCGGCGACCTCGACGGAAGGGGTCTCACCGGTGAGGACAGAATTACCGGGTCGAGCGCCACTGGTGCAGTCGGTGGCGGTGCCGACAATTACACGTTCTCCGGAGAACTCATCGCGTTCTCGCTTGAAGGCGAGGCAAACGTCACCGTCGACAGTGAGCCGGCACATGTCGGCCAACTCCCCGACCACGTGTTGACAATCGACGGTGCTGGGTCATACACCGAATACTCCTTTTCGGTCTCCGGCGATCTCGACGGAAGGGGCCTCACCAGCGAAGACAGTATTTCCGGGTCGACCGCCACTGGCGCGGTTGGTGGTGGTGCCGACAGCTACGTGTTTTCGGGCGAGTTGGTGACGTTCGCTCTCGACGGGGAGGCAAACGTGACCGTCGACGGCGAACCGGCACACGTGGGTCGGTTGCCCAACCACGTGTTGACAATCGACGGTGCTGGGTCATACACCGAATACTCCTTTTCGGTCTCCGGCGACCTCGACGGGAGGGGTCTCACCGGTGAGGATACGGTTTCCGGATCGACCGCCACTGGCGCGGTCGGTGGTGGTGTCGACAGCTACGTGTTTTCGGGCGAGTTGGTGACGTTCGCTCTCGACGGGGAGGCAAACGTGACCGTCGACGGCGAACCGGCACACGTGGGTCGGTTGCCCAGTCGCGTCTTGGCCATCGATGGTGCTGGGTCATATACTGGATACTCGTTTTCGGTCTCGGGGGATGTCGATGGGGATGGTCTCACCGGTGAGGATACGGTTTCCGGATCGACCGCCACTGGCGCGGTCGGCGGCGGTACCGACAATTACTCGTTCTCTGGCCTCATCAAACAGCTATCGGTTGACAGCCGAATTCACGTCGAACTCGACCGCTCGGCCGGCCTCATCAGCGTCACGGGGGCCGGCAAGTACGCGAGCTATCGGCTCGCTGTGACGGGTGATCTTGGGCCGACAGGTTCGCTCACAAGCGAGGATTCCATCTCCGGTAGCGAAGCCACGGGGGCTATCTTGTCCGGAACAGATCGATACCGATACACTGGCGAGCTCCGCGAACTGGCTATCGACGGGTACGTCTCCGTCAGTGTTTCGTAGCCGTCCGGAAGGTTGGTATCATCGTATCGGTACCGGCCCGTTAGGATCTGCCATATCTATTCAGATATCTGACTGCGGTTCGTTTGGCTTTCCGTCCGGCTTCGTATCCCGGCTCGCCGAGCGCCGCAGCCAACAGATAGAGGTAGAACTTCGGAACGAATGGCCACCGAATCACCGCCTTCGTCAGCAACTGGCGTGCTTCTTGGTAGTAGCCCTGCGACAGTGCGACGTACCCGAGCGTAAACGAGGAATATGCGGTCGCCTTCCGCTCGACGGCGTAGCCGTAATCGGCAGCGATCGGCCGCGCAGTCTCTAGAAATATCCGGTGGCTCAGGTCACGTCTCGTCTCGAAATCCGGCGTCAAGCTCTCATGGTCATCGTCCCGCCGTGTCGTCAACAGTGGGTCGGGTATCGATTCGAACTCACAGACCTCCGAGAGCCGAAGCATCCACTCGCGGTCCTCGTACACCCGGAGGCGTTCGTCGAACGATCCGGCTTCCTCGATGGCGCTCCGTCGAACGAGCAGGGTGGGTATCGAAACGACCGTATCGTACAGGAGTGCTTTCGTGATGTCGCCGGCGACATCGACGCTTCGGACGTTGATGAGATTGCCGTCCGCATCGACCGACCGGACGCCGGTGTAGACACCCCCGACCGCGGGTCCGGACCGACCTAGTAGCTCAACCTGCCGCGCGATCTTGTCCACGCTCCAGTAGTCGTCGTCGTCCAGAAACGCTATCAGTTGCCCGCTCGCGGTTTCGATTCCGGTGTTTCGTGCTCCGCTCAGCCCTTCGTTTTCGTCGTGACGGACGAAAACCACTGTTTCGAGCCCCTCATGGGGAGCGTTCTCGACGACCTCCCGCTGGGGGACGTTGGAGTGGTCGTCGACAACGATGAGTTCGATGCGGTCGTAGGTCTGTCCGGCGACCGATTCGATGGCTGTCCGGAGCGATGTCGGTCGGTTGTACGTCGGCAGGACAACACTCACGAGCGGAGCGGACGCCGATGTAGTCATCGTCGACGATATTCACTCGGCGGCATAATACAGTATCGGAGGACATGTCCCGTCACGAGAGTCGCCCCATGATGGTTCGCTATCAATTCATTGGCACTCCCGAAGTTCATTGTTAGCGATAGCCGAGCGCTTCAAGGCGCTGCTCGACGACTCGTTCGCTCGGGCCGGCCGTCTCGACCGGCGGTTCAGCGACGACCGACCGGCGGTCGGTTCCCTCAACGACGAGCCACGGGACGGTTCGAAGCGGGGTGGAATTGAGGCCGCGCGGATGGCCGTAACCACGCACTGGCAGTGGGGACGTGCGCTCGCCGAGGAGGTTTCCGTGGTCGGCGCTCACGACGGATTTCCCCGATAGCGATTCCAGCAGTGTCTCGACATGCGGGAGGACGATATTGAGATTTTCTCGGTAGGCGTCGGTGACATCCTCTTTTCGGGCGCGGCCGTGTCTGAGGCTGCCCCAGATGTGGCGTTTGTTGTCGGCGCGCTCGTCTCCGTCCGGCCGTGCGAGACCAGTGTGTTCAAGGCGGTCGCCGGCCGCTCCGATGAATGGATAATGTGGCTGCATGAAATGGATGATGAGTCGCTTGTCCGGGTAGTGTTCGAAGGCTTCCCGAGCCGCAGCGACCACCGTCTCCGGCAACACAGTTCGTTGCTCCGGGTCCCACTCGTCGTCAAGGAGATCAACGACGGCATGAAAAGTCCCCTCAGGAAGCCGCGTCGCGTACGGGTTCGCCGTGACGTAGACGGTGTTATGGAAGGTTCCTCCAGCGAAGTTCTTCTGCAGGAATTCCCAACTATCGCTTCCGAGCGATCGCCGTTGCTGAAGATTGCCTGGAATCGGATTTTGTTCGTCGAACATGTCGAAGCGACATGCATCCAAAATCACGAGATTATCCCAATCCTCCTTCATTACGTGAGTTCCACATCCGGAATCAACCAACCGGTGGTACGCGATATTGAGGTCAATACCGAAGCGGTTGACCTCGCCCAAGAAGATGCGAGGATTGCGAAGTCCAGCGACGAGGTTTTTGAACGTATATCGGCCGAGACTAGCCATTTGGGTGAACGAGATGGCAAGCAATCCTAAGCGTTGTGGATTCATCCGGCACGCCGGTACAATTGGCAAGCTTGTCCTCGGTCAAGAACTGGTCTTAGCTGCGAGATATCCTATGATACCGGCTTGTGGGTCATCAAATTCGATTCAGTAACTGAGCAAAGAAATCCATGTCGTTTTGTTCAAAACCGAGTGCGTAGAGGGCGCTCACGAATGTGAGACTCCCCAGTGAGCTACCGAGTATAAGGAGGGTGATGCTGGCAACGGCCTGTTCTACGGCGAGGAGGATGACGGCTGTCACGAGGCCAGCGAGAAGCGGCTTGTAGTAGCGTGACGAATACGGGGAGAGCCCCTCTAACTGCCGAAGCTCAACCCATCGAACGACGTTTAGGAAGCCTAGAACGCTTGCAGTGGCGAAGGCAGCCCCAATAAAGCCAAATTCAACGAGGAATACGTAGTTAAGCGCGACGTTCGCCACACCGAACACCCAATGATTGAGAAATGAAAGCCGCTCGTGATCGGTCATCATTAGAAGGTAATTTGCAGGGCCAACGGCGGCGTTCAAGAGCTGTCCGAGAGCGAACAGTTGGAGGACAGGCGCGCCACGAACGACGCTCGGACCGAACAGCATGAGGATTTCGTGTGCGTAAATGATAGCGATAAGCGCTGCCAGCAATGAGATGGTCAACGACCACCGGGTGACAGTCGCATAGAGCGCTTCCAGTTCGTCGTGTTCGTCGGCGTCGAACAATCTGGAGGCAATCGGAGTGAATATCTGGCTGAACCCGGTCAGTGGAAGCGTGACGATGCTAGAGACGAGAAACCCAATGTTATAGAACCCAACAGCCTCCGACGAGAGGAAAAACCCGACCATGAAGACATCGATGCGGTTGTAGAGTACCGTCCCCGCTTGTGAGAGCATTAAAGGTACTGAGTACTCGAAAAAATCGTAGGCTTCGGCGACTGAACGGGGCGCTGTGGGGCGAAGGGTCGTACGATAGATCAAGACGATACCGCCAAGGATGAAGACGCCGACGCTCGCAATCACGAGTACGCCGATCGTACCAAGTATGGATAGACCGATGAAGAGAGCCACTGCGATGGCTGTGAGTCGAAGGAGTGGGCGGAGGATTTTTGTGACGAATACCTGGTACTTTGGCAGTTCGAGACCTCGGAATGTCCCACTAATAATTTTTGCGAGCGTATCAAAGGGGAGAGCGAGCGCGAATACCCGAAGCACGTCCGTAAACACGGCTTGATCGAGCGTAAATTGATTGATTAACGGTGCGAGGGCGAACAAAACAGTGGCGATGAGGATGCTTCCGACGAACGAAGCGGCCGACGCCACACCTAGAATTTGGTTTTGTTGTGCTTTGTCCGATTCATATGCTGGAAGGAACCGTAATACCGCGATATCTGAACCGAGGGTCGAGACGGTATTCGAGAGATCAATGAACGATTTCGCGTAGGCGTAGACACCATACAGCTCTGGTCCAAGCCCGCGTACCAACAATGCATTGATCACAAAACCGGTGAGTTTGACGAACAACTGTCCGAAAACGTATACTGAAGCACCGCCGAAGATAGACTGTAGTGACTCAAAATACGTGTTTGAAGCAGACTCCTCCCTCATGTAGCAGATGTAGTTTGCGTGTGCTGCCCTACACGCTCGCTCGCCTCCCTCGCGCCGACCATTGCTCCGGCAAGCAACCAGAACGTCATGAAAGTGGGATCAGCCATGTGGCCCGATGTCCAGAAACCATATGCATAAAATCCGAATATTCCACAAGCAAGTAGTCCCCAGCGCAGTTGAGAACGACCTGCTTGCGTGGCTTCGACAACTGCAGCCAGCAGTACTGCGACAAGTGTAGCGACGAGCAGCAATGCACCAGGAATCCCGATGGCGGCGAGATAGAAGAAATAGAGGTTGTGTATTGAAACAGCAAATGGCATCCCATATGACTCCGCGACGAACAGGAAGTTACGGCCACCGAGACCAAATAGGGGGTAGGTGAGGCCGATCTCGATTGCCGCTGCATACTGCTTGAATCTTATCGATAGGTTTGCGGTATCGACAAGTGGGATTGCGCCCAGTATGTCGGCAGCGCGTTCTGATATCGACTGAGTCTCCGGTCGATTTGCAGCGGTGTTTCCTCCCGTTGCTCCGCCGGTCACATCGCCTTCGCCCCCTCCGTTGTTGCGCCCAGATTCGCGTTCGCGTGCAGCGATTCCACGGCCCGAATACAACACGAACGTGAGCAAGCCTACACCGATCGTACAGGCGTACGCATAGATATATCCTATTCGATTGGAGGCTGTAGTGATGGCGTCCGTCGTGAGAACAAGATATGTGAGAACGGCGACGATAGCGATAACGACGAGTAAGAACGCCCCCAGACTTGCATCAGATCCCGACGCCCGTATGATGAAGACAGCTCCGACGGCGTAGATGGCGGCAAGCAGTCGCTGCACGACTGACCCACGGACGATACGCTCTATAAGGAGTGGCAACAGGAGGATGATAAGCATCGTCAGTCCTCTCGAATTACCGACGAAGCCGCCAGCATACATTGAGGAGGCAAATGAAAACGGACCGATGAGAAAGTGGTCTATTGTGATGCCGGCTGCATCGCCGAGATAGCTAAGTCCGAACGAGCCACCGTTGAGCACTTCCGCAATAGCGTACGCGATGTGGCCGCCGAGAACGATGAGTAGAGAATTAATCACCGTCCGGAAGCCGATATAACGGATGATGGCGACACCGACGCTGAACAAGAGGAGATATCGGATGTGAGTGGTGACGAACACCATTGCCCCGAATTGTGAAGGGCCGTTGCTGACAACCGCCGAAAGGAGTGACCAGACAAGGACGCCAACGAGTCCGTAGCCGACAACCATATTGAGTTGGCGGTCGAAGGAAATTCGAATTCCGCCGTTCCAGACTATCAATAGTGCTGCAAGCGGGGCAGCGACAAAATCGACCAACAGTAGGTTTAATTGGATCGACGCACCCGCCATGGGTTGTTGGGCCGCCAGCGGGAGGTTCCCCGCAAAGGTACACAGCACCAAAACAGCTGCACATAGCCCTTCAAAAACAGAATTGGTGTAAATCAACCCAGCGCCATAGATACCGCCGGCAGCTATGACTACTACAAGAAGTGGGAGGCTGCTTACGAACGTGATAACGGGGACACTCACCACCAGCAACACTGTCAGCGCGAGTGCTGAGTAAACTACTATCCGCTGATCAACAGTCGTCGGCGGCGAACGGAGAGTAGTCAATGATTTGGTGATGGTTGAAACGTCTGTCACAGTCCTATCTTCCACAGGTAGAGTCGGTTATTTAGGTGTTATGGACCTGTCTTTACGATGGATATTGCTACGCTTACTCGACATATCCCAATTCTCGGAGCCGGTCTTTCACGACCTCTTCATCCGTTTCTGAACCAGCCGTCGCCGCTTCCGCTTCGATGGATCGCCGTGGACCGTTCTCGGCGACCAACCACGGCACGCGGACCAGTTGTTCAGTGTAGATTCCCCGTGGATGGCCCCATTCGGTGATCGGAATCGGAAACGACCGTTCACCGAGCATATTGCCGTGGTCGGCCGTAACGACCGTTCGACCTTCAATGGTCTCCAGCAGTTCTCGGATGTGCGGTAGGGTTCGTTCGAGGTTTGCCACGTACAACGGCCAAATATCTTCTGGAGAGGCATCAAGCGCTCCTGTCAGTAGCTGTCCCCAGATGTTTTCGCCAGTCTCAGTGGCGTCCGCTGCGAGATGATGCTTGTCGAAGTTAGTTCCGGAGCCGATGAACGGATAGTGTGGCTGAACGTAGTGGATGATCAGACGCTTGTGGGAGTAGTCGTTGGCGGCTTGCAGCGCGTATTCGGTCAGTGTTTCGGGAAGAACGGTCCCGTAGTCGTCGTCCCAGCCGTCCTCGCGCCAGAGGTCGACGATGCTGTGCAAGTGAGTATCGATTGCCTCCCGGTTGCGATAGAGCTGCGGGTTGGCGGTCACATAAACTGTATCCCGAAGGTCACGTCCACTGAAGTTGGCGTGAAGAAACTCTGTGGTGGCTGACCCACGCGAGATGCGCGATTCGAGACGTCCGGGCAGCTCGGCGTGACGCTCGAACATGTCGTATCGGCACGCGTCGAGGATAACGAGCGTATCCCAATCCTCGGCAAAGATATCGACCCCGTCGTGGTTATACTGCCGTCGGTTCAACCGCCGATAGTAGAGCCGGTTCGCTTGCCGGGCGAAAAGAACAGGGTTGCGAACAGCCCGGGCCAGCCGCGCGAACGTGTTCATAGCGACCGTTCTCCGATGAGCATCTAAAATCGTCCGATTTGTTACCGAGAGCCTCGTCATCACTGTCGGTAGTTCCCAACTGAAATCTCAACATCTCCTCTGAACCGGTGAGCTGTCGAGATAAACATCGCAGTGGATCGGTTGGCTGGAGGTCAGAAGCGCCGCTGCGTACTCAACGCTTCCCAGCACCGACTCCTCACGAACCCAGCCAACAGCTGGAGCTCACGAAGGGCACCCCCGAGGCCGCGGGCTGGCCTCAGCCCGCGGCCGCGGTGTACGCGTCCGGCACGTCGACACCATTCATCTCGATCTTCCACCGCCGCTCCAACTCTTCTTCCAACGCGTGTCGAATCCAATCACAGAACACCGAGAACGTGAACTTCTCAGGAAGGTCGCGCCCGCCCGACGTGGGCGGGCGACGACCGCCCATCGCAGCACCAGCCACAGGTTCTCCAACAGGAAGCTCACCACCACGAACGCAAACCGCACGATCGGATCTTGCGTCGACGTTACCGCTCGTGCGCTCCGAAACAGCCGATAGCTGGATTCGATCGCCGATCGCTTGCGGTAGCAGTGTTCGACCTGTGTAGGCGTGCGCTCACCCAGATCGCACGCCGCGTAACCCCCGGACCACTTCACCGTGCTTGCCACGATCGCCGTTTTGATACGAGACTGAAACCGCGAGCGGGAAACCAGTTCCCGCTCGCTGTCCTTGTACATCCGGTAGGTCGTCATGTACGATTTGTGCGTCTCGAGTTTCTCTTCGAGCCGGTCGCCTTTCTCGGCGACCGGCACGACTGTCGCAGCGATCTCTCGTGAGCGGCGGATGACGCGCTCGTTGTAGAAGCCGGAATCAGCCAGCAACAGCTCGATCTCGAAAGGATAGGCCTCGACGCGGTCGAGGACGCGCTCGACCGCGTCGGCTTGCTTCTCGTCGCTGCGGACGTAGGTCATCGCAAGCGTGATCGGTTTGCCGTTCGAGACGAGGTAGGCGGTGCAGTAGCGGTGACAGGTAGTGGTGCCGTCTTTGGGCTCATTCGACAGAGTTCGCCTTCCTCGTCGAGATGAACGCCGTGATAGGGGTTGTCGACAAAATCGATGGAGACGATCCTCGACCGCTCGGGGTCGAGGATCGTCATGGCCAACTGCATGAACAGGAGGTTAGCGGCGAACTCGAGCCAGCCTCGATCAAGGGTATGGAGCCAGTCGAAGACGGTATCGTCGCAGGGAGCCTCGTGATTCTCGGCGCAGACCTCTCGAACGGAGCTCTGATTGGTGCTGGCAAGGATAACGACGGACCAGATGTCGCCAGGATCGAGGGGCGAGCCCTCGATCCCTGGCAGGGGAAGCTCTCCGATCACATCTGCCGCCACTCCTTTGACATTCCACGCCGAAAGGAAGCCGTCTGGTTGAGGGAGCTCTAACACATTCACCCAACCAGACATCTTCTGCAATCAGACCGGCGCTTTAGCTCCGCTTCTCAACTCAATTGGGAACCACCGACTGTCACTATCCTGACCCTCGCTGCCATCGCCTGAGTGGTCAGCGTTCGCTGTCACCTCAACCGAGTAGTTGCCTCAATGTCGTGGTCGAGTGGTCGGAACTTGTATCGGATTTGACGGTCGTTCCGCCGTATGTCACCTCGTGGTCGTAGGAATTGTCGTCCTCGCCAGGTTCTTGTGGGAGTTATGGTGGAATCTGCGTCCTCTCCCGGGATAATCGTTGTCTGGAGGAAAGTTGCTTCAAGTTGTTCCCCTGCTCGTAGTTGGGTCGCGAGTGGTCGTCCCAGCTCGCGGCCAACCAGTAGGTTTTCCACAGCTGGTGGCCGAGACTTATTAACGAGCAATGCACGTCTGTTTTCTCATCAACCAGCTCGCTCCGGGTGGCGCGCCGACGCTGTTACTCGATATCGTCCAGCAGACGGATGCTGACGATATCGACTATACTGTCTGCTTCATCGAAGGTGACGACGATCTCGTGCCCGACTTCAGGCATGCCGGCGCGCGCGTTGTAGACTTTGGTGCGGCGTTCAAGTTCGACCCGCGTGCGCTCGCACGAATGGCTCGGTTTTTCGCTCAAGAGGAGTTCGATATTCTCCATACTAATCTTCCTTATGCACAGACACTCGGGCGCGTTTTCGGGCGGCTCGGCGGCCAGACGGTCATAAGCACCCAACACAGCGTTGCCGAACATTACCATCCGATAACTGGTCTACTCGAACGGCTCACCCGGCCACTCGACGCACGGACTGTCGCCATCTCCGCGGGCGTCGAGCGCTCTTTCACTGGCGCGGCGCACGGCTACGAGCCGGGCATGGACGGTAAGTGGTGTACCATCTATAATGGCATTGACGTGAGTGGGTTTAACGAACGGGTTCGCAACGCCGACATCACGGCACTCACAGCAAACTACGGCATCGACGACGGTCCGGTGTTCGTGAGTGTCGGGCGCTACGTGCCGGCGAAATCCCAGTACGACCTCATCATGGCGATGGAGTCCGTCCTCACCACCTATCCCGACGCACAACTGCTGCTTGTCGGTTGGGGCAAGTGTGAGGACGACCTCCGGGCAGCCGTTCACGAGCGCGGACTCGCCGCAAACGTCACACTCACCGGGCGCGTCCCGCCCGCCGACATCCACTGCCACTATGCCCTCGCCGACGCCTTCGTCATCGCCTCGCAGATGGAGGGGCTTGGCATCGCTGGGCTGGAGGCAATGGCGGCCGAACTCCCCGTTGTTGCCACCACAGTACCCGGTCTCCGTGAAATCGTCGGCGACGGTGAAACCGGGCTGTTGGTTCCACCGAATGATCCCGATGCGCTGGCCGACGCGATGGTCGCGGTCCTGCAGGCTGACGGGTACGGCCGACGTGGCTACGAGCGCGCCGCCGAAATCTTCGATATCCGTACGACTGCGGCCGCATATCGCAGCCTCTACAGTGAACTGACTGACTACCACGACTGAAAACGTATTTACGCCGGCGCGTTCGCCGTTCGATATTCGATGACAGCCTACCCGAACGTCGTGGTGGTCGTGATGGACACCGCCCGCGCCCGCGAGACCGTCGGCGAGCGTCACGATTTCCTCCCTGCACTCGACCGCCTCGCTACAGAGGGCACCGAATACACTGGGACTATCGCTAGCGCGCCATGGACGCTCCCCTCCCACGCCTCGCTGTTCACCGGCACCTATCCCTCGAAACACGGCGCACACGCGGACCACAAGCATCTCGACGAGAGACTCCCAACCCTCGCCGAAGCCTTCCAAGAGAGCGGGTACGAGACAGTCGCGGTCTCGAACAACACGTGGATTTCTGAAGAGTTCGGCTTCGCACGCGGGTTCGACACCCTCTACAAGACGTGGCAGTACGTCCAAACCGACACCGACCTCGGTGAGATCGCCCGCACGAAACAGGGAATAGAGATGATGCGCGCACTCGCCGCGCGCCTTACAGAGGGCAACCCAGCGGTCAACGTCGCCAACGCCGTCTACGGCCAGTTCTTCCGCAAGCGAACCGACGACGGAGCCAAGCGGACCAACGAGTGGGTTCGGGAGTGGCTCACCGAACGCGAGTGCGACGACCCGTTTTTCTGCTTCGTCAATTACCTCGAACCTCATCTCGAATACCGCCCGCCGAAAGCCGTTGCCGAGCGCTTCCTCCCGGATGGCGTCACCTACGAGGAGGCGATGGATGTACCACAGGACGCATGGGGATACATTGCTGGCGATGTCGACCTCACCGACCGAGAGTTCGACATCCTTCGTGCACTCTACCGGGCAGAGCTCGCCTACCTCGACCGCCGCATCGGCGAGCTCAGAAAGCACCTCGAAGCCGCCGGTGAGTTCGAGAACACCGTGTTCGTCGTAACGGGCGACCACGGCGAGAACATCGGTGACCACGGACTGATGGACCACCAGTACTGTCTCTACGACAGCCTGCTCCACGTACCGCTCGTCGTCCACGGACCAGGGTTCGAAACTGGACAGGTCGATGATCTCGTGCAGCTCACCGACCTCGCGCCGACGCTGCTCGACGCGGCCGACATCGACGCCCCCGAACTACGCGACGCCTCTCAGGGCCGGTCGTTCCATCCCGAAGTGGAGACTGCTCCTCGCGAGTACGCCATTGCCGAGTACATGGCCCCACAGCCGTCGATGGAGGCGCTCCGCGAACGGGTCGGGACGCTTACGGACGACGTCGAACGGTTCGACCGCTCGCTGCGGGCTATCCGCACCGACAACGAGAAACTGATTCGAGGCTCGGACGGCACGCGTGAGTTCTATGAGCTGGGAGAGGGCCCCGAGGAAGCAGCGGATCTCGCGACCGAACGTTCCGAACGGGTCGACGCGCTCGAAGCTGAACTCGACAGGTGGCTCGATACGTTCGACCACGCCGACACATCCGGAGCGGTCTCGATGACTGACGAGACGGAAGCCCGACTCGAAGACCTCGGCTACCTTCAGTAACGTCTGACTATCCGTTCGGCAACGCTTCCAAGCGAGGTAGGAACGCTTATGATTCGACCGTGGTGCTCAACGGGCAGGTGAGTGAAATGGGACTGTTTGAGGCGGCCAGACGAGCGGTAGGGGGGCATGACTATACCTTTGAGGACGTTCGGCGTGCCATCGCGGCCCCTCGGCGAGCGCTCTCAGAGTGCAACAAATTGTATACTCATGCCCGAGTCGGCATGGGATACAACCCGGCCGGCATCGACGTTTTCGCCGAAGACTGGGATGCGTTAGTGATTCTCGATGCCTGCCGGTACGACGAGTTCGTGCAGCGTTCGACGTTGCCCGGCCGGACTGAACACCGAATTTCGCGTGGCTCGACCAGCTCGGAGTTCATCCGCGGCAACTTCGCCGGCAAGACCCTTCACGACGTAGTGTATGTTTCAGCCAACGGCTGGTACGCGAAACTCGAAGACGATATTGGCGCGGCGGTCCATGCCTTCGAGTTCGTCGAACGCGATACGGCCGGCGGGCTGACTTCCCGTCCCGAAACTGTCGCCGCCGCTGCGCGCGAGGCCGCCGAGCGCTATCCGAACAAGCGCCTTGTCGTCCATTTCATGCAACCGCACCAGCCCTATCTCGGACCGCTCGGCAGCCGGTTCGATTTTAGCGGTGACATGATCGATACCATCCGCCACAGTAATGTAGGTCATGAAGAGGTCCTTCAAGCCTACCGCGAGAACCTCGACCTCGTGCTCAATGACGTCGAACCGTTGCTCGACGACCTCGCTGGCAAGATCGTCGTGACCGCCGACCATGGCGAACTTCTCGGCGAGCGCGAGCGTCCACTGCCGATACGGTCCTACGGCCATCCTGAGGGTGTTTACGTCAAGGAGCTGGTCTCGGTTCCGTGGCACATCTATCACAACGGTGACCGCCAAGAAATCGTCGCCGAGCAGCCGGTCCAGGGGACCGAAAAAATTGATTTCGAGCGGGTCGAACAGAACCTCCGCGACCTCGGCTACCGGACGTAGACCTGTGACTCTCTTGCAGCACACTGATTCATCGATCCGCTGATGTCCTGAATGCACCAGAAGATCACGTTTTGTGCCCGTTTGAGGGGAGCTATCTATCAAACACTCAACGTGCAAAGCGGAGTATACAGGGTGTAGAGTGTCATAGAACGGTTGGCATAGTTTCGGCTGTCGGTTGAGAAGTCTGCTGTCACCATCTCTAAATGGCAGCGATATTGACTGCTTCTTAGACACCGTTTCTCAGGGTGCTACTGGGGTGTGTGAAAAGTTCTATGACACCTTGAGAGCGGCTTGGCAGCTTACTGCCTGAAAATATAATGGGGCACGAGACTACCTCTACTCATACGACAGAGGTCATTTGACGTTACTGACTCCGCAGAGTTCCAACACTATCGATGAGCACGTCAGCAGAGCCGTCAAGATCGAATCGAGAGATACCACCAGTATAGGTGTAGCTATCGGCACCCGTTCCAACTTCCCCTCTCGCTCTGGTACCCGAGATGGTGTCGTTGGCGTTGATGTTAGCGCCATAAGCGGTCGTTTTTGCGAGGTTCCCGTCGACGGTGAAGTCGTACTGTGCTGGCTCGCCCGTGCCGCGGAAGGTGATGACGTGGTCAGGCCGTCGGCCGACATGAGCTGGGGCACCGTTGAGGAGAACCCGCATTACTCCACGAATATCGAATGCGTGAAGGGCACCGTCGAACGTGTAGGCGTCCGCTGCCGCGCCAACTTCCCCTCGCCCGCGCTGGTTTTCGATCTCGTCATTGGCATTGATGTTAGCGACGTGTCCGGTACTCTTTTCGAGATTGTCTTCGACGGCGAACGAATACCTCGCACGCTCGCCCGTACCTTGAATTTCGAGGAAATAGTCCGGACGACGGCCGACATGCGCTGCCTCGCCGTCAAGGAGCACGTTTGCTTCGCCGTCGAGCTTGAACGCAAGCAGGTCGCCGTCGAACGTGTAGGCGTCCGCCGCCCTGCCGACCTCCCCGCTCGCCCCGTTCTCAGAAATGATATCGTTACTATTGATGTTCGCGCCACCGCCACTGGTTTTCTCAAGATTACCATCAACGGCGAACGAATAGCCCGCTCGCTCGCCCATGCCTTGGATTTCAAGGAGGTGTTCACCCGGGTCGGCACTCGCAACACCCCCCATAGTGGCGACCGAGGCCGTACTGGCAAGACCTACTGCTCCTGTCGTTGCGAGAAATCGCCGTCGTGTCACCATAGAAAGCTCGGAGGAGCTTTCGTTTTCACTCAGCGAACGCTGCTCAGATTCCGCCTTCTGGTTTGGATTGTTGAATTTCATCAACAATGGTGATATTGCGGGCTTTACAATAAATCTTTGGGTATATTTCACACACTCATGAGTTACCGAGAGATTTCCATAATGAGCGTACCCGGCACTTGCGGGTGATCTGCCGACTCATCACATAGTAGTGGGTAGTCAACGAATACCCTGCAGTTCAGCTACTAACACTACGGACTGGAAAACATGATACAGTTGAATCCCCGTACGGTATTATATACTTATTCTAACTAATCTACCACCGGTCAGTGGTTTGTCCTACGTGCCGTGTCTTATAGTATCACTACTCCTCGGCGGTAATTTTATTAGGAGAGGGGGTATTGGGAGTGGTAGTGGAGGAAGGAGTGTGCTGCCAGTCCATCAATCGAGCCGCCAGAGAAATCCCATCCATCGGCGGATGGGTGGTGGTCGACAGTGGGTCGATGGCAGTGCTACCCCACTAAACAACATCAGATGACAAACACAAACGATATCGGACGGACGTATCGCACACGAACAACAGGAGCGCTCCTATGAGCGGACATGAGAAATCCCGCGCGGTCGTACTGACCGCGCTGATGGTGGTGTCGGTCTTCGCGACCGGCATCGCCTTTACGGCCGGGACCGTGGCCGCAGACGAGCGAACGGACGACCTCAACATCGATGTCCAGCCGGATACGGTCGTACCGGGAAGCAACACGGATACCGTCATCGTCGAGGTCACTAACGGTGACGCGGCCAACGAAACCTACCAGTACACGGTGACTGGTCCTGGTTCCAACGTGGTCACCAGCGGGAGCAGCGCGGATGACACGTTCTCGTTCAGCATCAATCCGCAGGCTGAGGGTGACTACACGGTTGAGGTGACGGCAACCGGACCTAACACTGAAAGTGACGACGGTGCCAGTGACACGGACACGGCAACCGTCACCTCGGCCTACGACCTGAGCATCCAGCCGTCGGAAGTGCCGGCCGGCGACGACACAGTGGTCATCAACGGCCAACTCACGAACGATCAGGGTGAGGGAATCCAGGGTCAAACCCTCGCGCTCCGTGACACTGAGGCTGGCGAAGATGACGACGATGATTCCAACAACGCGATACTGGACGCGAGCACCTCCGACGCGAACGGACAGGTCAGCTTCCAGTTCACGCCGGACCAGAGTGGTCGGTACCCGATCACAAACGCTGACGGTACCATCACCTACGAGAACGTCACGGCCACGCCGAACGAGCTCATGGTGACGGCCAACCGGACTCAGTTGTTGGTGTCGAAGACCGACACGACCGACTTCACCGTCTCCGCGAACGGCGAACAGCTGAACGGGTCGGAGCTGTCGAACCTCGACCCCAGCATCACCCAGAACGGTAGCGATGTGACCCCCAGCGACGGCGAGTACGTCGACACCAACGACGATGACAATGTCGACACGTACCGCGTGGACATTCAGCCCACTGCCAGTGCAAATGCGCCGGTGAACGCTACGTTCAGCAACAGCACCTTCACGGGTACCACGCAAATCGAGGTCGTGACGCCGAACGTGCAGGTGAACAAGACGAGTCCCTTCACGAAGGGCGTTCGGACGTCCGTCGAACTCAGTGCCACTGACCCGCGCGATGGGAGCACCATCAACGAGAGCAGTCAGT
Source organism: Halococcus sp. AFM35 (assembly GCF_051195015.1). NCBI lineage: Archaea > Methanobacteriati > Methanobacteriota > Halobacteria > Halobacteriales > Halococcaceae > Halococcus > Halococcus sp. AFM35. Next base: position 19,043 of record NZ_JBNTJU010000024.1, on the reverse strand, counting down.
TCGGCATCGACATCGACGGCGGGACGTTCGAGGCCCGCAGTGACGAGGTGACCGTGGACGACACCAACGGCACCACGTCGGGCAACAACCTCGAACTCGGCGACGACGAGTTCGCTATTATTAGCGAACGGACCGGTGCTGACGACGACGATGTCGTGAACATCAACGCGACGGTGTTCGCGTATAACCAGAGCGCCGGTACCAGTGAAGGCACTGGTGACAGCACCGAAGAGAGGCGAGACGCGTTCAACCAGTCGGTCGTCACGCACATCGTGGCGGTCGCCGGGGACAGCGCCCAACCGCAACAGTCATCTGCAGCGGCTGCTACGCAGCCTGCGGAAACCGAGAGCCTGTTCAACTACGCTGGCCTCAACCCGACCGATTACACCTTCGAACCGCTCAACGCTGACGCGAGTCCCGACACGATTCCACTGAGCGGCGAGTCGGAGGTCACTGTCAGCACGTCGAACGCTCAGGACGACCCATTGCCGCGCGTGGTCGACTTGCACACCGAGAACTACCGATCTGGTAACACCGGTGAGGACGGGCAGATCACGTTCAGCGTGAACCCCGACCAGACCGGGACGATTACCCAGAACACGTTCTACGACGACGAATTCGTTGGCTCAGAGGCACCGTACGAAGTGCAGACCGACACCATCGAGGTCACCCGTGGCGGCGACGATGGCGGCGAGGGCGGCAACATCGAAGCACAGTCGAACCAAGACTTCGGCGACGTCACCGTCGGCGAGTCCTCGACCGAAACCGTGACCGTCGAAAACGAGGGCAACGGCCCCGTGACGGTCAACGAGACCTCGATCAGCGGCGCTGATGCCGACGAGTTCGAAGTCGTCGGCGGCGGTGCTGACTTCACGCTCCAGCCGCAGGAGACCCAGCAGATCGAAGTGCAGTTCACACCCGACTCGGCTGGTGAGAAGAGCGGCGACCTCACCATCGACACCGAGAACGACGGTACCGAGACGGTCTCGCTCTCGGGCAACGGTGTCGAAGAAGAACCCGGCAGCATCACCGCGCCTGACAGTCAGGCCTTCGGTGACGTCACTGTCGGCGAGAGTAGCGACGAGACCGTCACCGTCACCAACGATGGTGGCTCGCCCGTGACGGTCAGCGGCTTCGGCATCAACGTCAATCAGGGCAGTGCGTCCGAGTTCTCCGTCGTGAGCAGCCCGGGCGACGACCGGAGCTTCACGCTCGCACCCGGCGAGAGTGCGGACCTCGGCGTGCGCTTCACGCCCGACTCGACCGGTCCGAAGAGCGCGAACCTCTACGTCAACACCGAAAACGACGGTAGTACGACCACTTCCCTCACCGGCAGCGGCGTCGCCGAGACCAACACCCTCCGCGTCGAGGGTGGCGGCGAGTACGCGTTCTACTCGTTCCGTACCTCCGGCGACATTCAGGCTGACGACCCCAACCGTGAGGACCGCGTCCGCGGCATCACCGCCTCCGGTGCAGTCGGCGGCTCGGGCGAGGACACCTACACGTTCGAGGGCGACCTGCGCAACCTCTACGTCTTCGAGAGCGCAACCGTCTACGTCAACGGCGAAGAGGTCGACCCCAGCAACTACGAGTCGGTCGTCACCGTCCGCGGCAACGGCAACTACAGCTCGTACAACTTCGAGCTGCGCAACGGTGCGATCCAGAGCTCGTCCGGCCTCTCCAGTGAGGACGAGGTCAGCGACAACAACCAGAAGGCCTCCGGTGCGGTCGGCGGCACGGGCTTCGACCGCTACCGCTTCAACGGTGTGTTCGAGGGTCTCGACCGCGATGGTGACGCCCTGATCGTGCTGAACGGTCAGCCGGTCGACCCGTCGCTGTTCTACAACACCGTGCAGTTCTCCGGTGACGGGAGCTACTCGTTCACCACGAGCGGCGAAGTCAAAGACACCCGAGGTGTCACCCAGGAGGATTCGGTCGGTGTCAACACCGCCTCCGGTGCAGTCGGCGGTGGCTCGGACACCTACCGCTACTCCGGGTTCATCAATGACATCTCGACCGACGACGGTGTCACCGCCGACGGTACCGAAGAAGACTACGAATAGACAACCGGTCTACACTCCTTCCTCCGTTTATTTGTGGCCGATAGCCAGTGGCACGTCCGCCATCGAAGCGGGGAATGCAGGCTTCGAGCAGTCCGGCCGCTGGACGTGGACTCAGGCCGGCAATCAGTCTTCGGTTCGTCGGCACTGTCCGCGGCGGAGGTGTCCATGCACGGTCGTACGCGCTATCAGATAGCGTCGATTGGCCGCTGCGTACGCTTTCGATACGGCGACGCCATCTCGCTCGACTCGAAAATCTCGACGGCGGTCAGGCGGACGCCCGACCCGGCAAGCAGGCGGTCATCCACGAGATGAAGGGCGACTGGTATCCGGGGTCGCCGACGGTCGACGGCTTCACACCGGGAAGCTACGTCGGGACGTGGCGACACGTTCACGACCAATTCGAGCAGCGTGGTCTCGGCTAGGACGACCTCCAGTGGATGTGGTGTGTGAACCGAGGCGTCGGTCACGATTCTTGCCAATACCGGCTCGGTGTCCTATATATACCATCGTTCTATCACTGATTCAGAAATAAAAAACTTTATTGTGTATTGGTAGTGGTTTGAAACATGCCAAAGACATCTTCTTTCAGCAGGCGAGAATTCTTGAAGGTCGCCGGGACCATCGGCATCCTCTCCGGGGCGGCAGACACCGCGGTCGCTCAACAGTCAGATAGAAGGCGAAACGAACTGCTCGTCGGGGTTGATCCATCGACGAACGCTCGCCGAACCGCCCAGCGGGCGCTGCCATCCGAAGCACGCATTGTCAGCGAGAACGACACGCTCGGGTACGTCAGGGCCGAGTTACCCGAGCGTATCTCGACAAGCGCAACGGCTAGCGTCACCAGCACCGTCGCCTCCCGTCGAGGGGTCGAGTACGCCGAACCAAACGCCGTCTATGAGACGCTTGCCGTCCCGAACGACCCGCACTTCGGGGACCAGTACGCCCCAGAGATGGTGAACGCGCCGGCTGCGTGGAACACCACCTACGGGGATGGCGAGGTGACGATTGCGGTCGTCGATCAAGGTGTCAAATACGACCATCCCGACCTCGAAGCCAACGTTGCAAGCGACCGCGGACGGAATCTCGTCGATGACGACGATGATCCCTACCCCAACTCGCTCGCGGACGAACACCACGGCACGCACGTCGCCGGCATCGCCTCTGCTGGGACTGACAACGACACCGGCATTGCGGGCATCAGCAATGCGACGCTACTCGGCGTTCGCGCGCTCAACGAGAGCGGGTCGGGGACCACCGCCGACATCGCCGATGGCATCCAGTGGGCCGCAGACAACGGTGCGGACATCATCAACCTCTCGTTCGGTGGCGGTGGATTCACCGAAACGCTACAGAAGGCAGTCTCATATGCCCACGAAGAGGGTGTATTGCTCGTCGCTGCCGCGGGAAACAGTGGTGGTTCGGTCAGTTACCCAGCAGCTTACGACGAATGTGTGGCCGTCTCAGCGCTCGACCCCGACGGCGGTCTCGCCTCCTACTCAAGCAGGGGTCCCGAAATCGAACTCACCGCACCAGGAACGAACGTGCTCTCGACGTGGACCGACGACGGCTACAACCTGCTTTCGGGCACCTCGATGGCAGCGCCAGTGGTTTCGGGCGTCGCGGCGCTCGTTCTTTCACAGAAAAATCTCACGAAGGGAGAGTTACGTTCCCGCCTGAAAAACGCCGCTATCGATGTCGGTCTTTCGAGCGAAGAGCAGGGCAGTGGTCGTATCGACGCTGCTGTTGCAATGAACGACGACACATCGACGCTCAGGATCGACGGTACGGGGTCGCGCACCGATTATTCCTTTTCGGTTTCCGGTGATCTCGAAGGGGTAAGTCTCACCGGTGAAGATGACATCTCCGGTTCGACAGCTACCGGTGCGGTCGGCTCCGGTCGGGACAGCTACCGATTCACAGGCGAACTCATAGCGTTCTCGCTCGATGGGAAGGCAAACGTCACCCTCGACGGTGAGCCGGCTCTCATTGACCAGTACCCCGACCACGCACTCGTCATCGACGGTGCTGGATCGCGTACCGACTACTCGTTTACGGTGAGCGGTGATCTCGAAGGGGCAAGTCTCACCGGCGAAGATTCGATTACCGGATCGAGCGCCACCGGTGCGGTCGGTGGCGGTCATGATAGCTACGGGTTTTCGGGCGAGCTCATTGCGTTCGATTTGGACGGCGAGGCAAACGTCACGGTCGATGGAAGGCCGGCCCGCGTCGGCCAGCGTTCCGACCACGCACTCGTCATCGACGGTGCTGGATCACGCACCGAATACTCCTTTTCGGTCTCCGGCGATCTTGAAGGGGCAAGTCTCACCAAGGAGGACGACATCTCCGGTTCGACGGCCACCGGTGCTGTCGGCGGCGGTCAGGATAGCTACGGATTCACAGGTGACCTGCGTACCCTCAACCTTGACGGCAATGCCACAGTACGACTCGACGGTGCAGTAATCGATCTAGCGCAGTACGAAAAGATCCTCACTATCGAAAGCTCCGGATCGTACGTCAGCTATGACGTAACAGTAAGTGGCACCCTCAGAGCCGACGCCGGGATTACCGGCGAGGACGATATTTCCGGATCCTCAGCTACTGGCGCGGTTAGCGGTGGCCGCGACACCTACGCCTTTTCGGGGGCCGTTACCAGCCTCAGTATCGATAGCGAGAGGACAGCTCCTACAGACAGTCTTCCGTACACGCTCACCATTGCGGGGACTGGATCGCATGCTACCTATGATCTCACTGTGAGCGGCGACCTCGAGCCTCACACCGGGATTACCGGCGAGGACGATATTTCCGGATCCTCAGCTACTGGCGCGGTCAGCGGTGGCCATGACACCTACGCCTTCTCCGGTAACGTGTCTGAGATGACGTTTACTGGCGATGTAGCAGTGCACATTACTGAATTCTCACCGCCGACAATCGGCATTCATAACGGCCTTAGTGATTCAAATTTCGACACTATCAACCGGATGGAAGAATGGCAGAACACCGACTACGCCGTCCAGAACCTGTTCGTTCCCTGGAACCCCGATGAAGGCCACATGAACTGGCTGTTCGACCAGATTCTCCCGCAAATCTGGAATAGTGGTCGAACACCGTTGATCACGTGGGAGCCGTACACGCCCGGCGCACGGACTGCCTCGGTCGATACCCAGTCCCTCGTTGAGCGCAACGAGTACGATGCCTATCTCGAAAGCCTTGCCGACACCACGCCGGACGATATTGAGGTCCGAATTCAGAATGGCGAGTACGACGGCTACATCGACCGCTGGGCAAACCGACTACAAAACGCCCTCGCCGGGTCCAGCGACCGACAGGCGTATCTCCGACTTGCCCACGAGATGAACGGCGATTGGTATCCATGGTCGCCGACGGTTGGTGACTCCACACCGGGGAGCTATATCGAGATGTGGCGACACGTTCACAATCGGTTCGACCGGCAGGGACTCGGCGGGGATGATCTCCAGTGGATGTGGTGCGTGAACGCAGAGGACGTCGGCTCCTACAGGGCCGAACAGCTGTATCCGGGCAACAGGTACGTCGACTGGCTGAGTCTCGACGGCTACCAGTGGGGCCGAAGCCAGAGCTGGTCGAGCTGGCAATCGCCGGACAGCATCTACGGCGAGATGCTCGACAGGCTCGCCGGTCTCGGCGACAAGCCAGTCTGTGTCGCGGAGTTCGCCTCCTCTTCGAAGGTGAGTGTCGGCTACGACCCACAGCGCAAGGATGCCTGGATTCGGGACGCGCTCGCGTACTTCGAAAATCGGGGCGTCGACATGTGGTGTTGGTTCAACGAGGACAAGGAAACCGACTGGGCAGTCTTCAACGGTGTGCGCGGGACCGAGACAGTCGCTCATGACGGAACCCAGGTCAACGCGTACAGCGCCTACCGGGAGACGGTCGATACGTATGGGTCCACTGCGAACACGACGGCGACGGAATCAGTGTCTTCCGGGCAGACCATGAGCGACGACTAGATCGCCTCGAAGCAACTACCGGCATTTTCAGATATCCGGACGGTAGAACGTTACTAGCGGTCGTTTTCGGATAGTGCCTCTAACTGGGATGTCGTCCGCACGACCGTATCGTTCCAGTCGTATTCGGCAGTCACTAGCTCCCGTCCGCGCTCGCCGAGTGTTACGCGCTGGTCCGGAGCCGACGCCAGTTCGTTGAGCACACTGGCAAATCCAGCAACATCCCCGACAGGAACGGTGCGTCCCACGCCCTCGACTACCGAACGCAGCTGTGAGAGGTTGCTTGTCACCACAGGCGTACCCGTCGCAAGCGCCTCCAACACCGTCCGCGGCAGTCCCTCGGCGCGGCTGGGGAGGACGAAGAGGTCGGCGGCGCGATACACCGTCGGCATCTCCTCGTGAGAGACCTCGCCGAGGAACTCGACCGTTCCGCCGAGTCCGCGTTCCGTGACGTGCCGTTCGAGGTCGTCCCGGAGCGGACCGGTTCCGACGAACGACAGCTTGACATCGGGATGTGCATCGCGGACGCGCTCGATTGCTGCGAGTGCATCGCCCGGTCGCTTGCCCTCGACCAGCCGCCCGACGAACAGCACCGCCGGATCGCCCGCAACTCGGTCGCTCTCGGGGCCGTTGGGCGAGAAGCGGTCGGTGTCGATGCCGTTCGCAACTACGTGGATGTCACTCCCGACGCCGAACTCCCGGAGCCGCGACGCATCCGCGTCGGTATAACAGAACACCGCATCGGCGCTGTCGAAGGTCGCGCGCCCGAGCGTACGGAGGTACCAGCGAAAGACCCACTCGGGGGCCGACTGCGAGTAGAGGCCGTGGTTCGTAATCGCCAGCGGCGTCGAGCCGAGCCGCCGCTTGAGCGCTGCGAGATTGGTCGAGAAGTAGAGGTGTGAATGCGCATGGATGACGTCGTAGTCGTCGGCTTGCCGGAGAAAGCGCGCAACACCGGTCGAGAGGCTGTTGCCGAGCACCTCGGCGGTCGCTGGCCGACGAACCACGGTGTAGCCGGCGCGCTCCTCGCGTCGCGGGCCGTCGCCGATAGTGAGGACAGTGACATCGTGACCCATCGCCGCCTGGTCGCGACTCATCGCGTGGACGTGGTAGGTCCCGCCGCCGACGACCTCCGGGTACGTCTTCTGGGCGATTCGCAGAATTCGCATTGTCGGGTGGTGCTCATAGACGACTCAAAAGCGATTCGATGGCCGACTGGACCACCAGTGGATTTCGGTACGCTTTACCCGACCGTCCGACTCCTTCGAGCAAATGATACTCGTCACCGGCGGCGCGGGCTTCATCGGCGGCCATCTCGCCGCGTCGTTCGTTCACGCTGGCCACGACGTCGTCGTGCTCGACAACCTCGACCCGTTCTACGACATCGACATCAAGCGCCGTACCATCGATGTCGCACGCAATTCGGCTGAAAACGGCGACGGGACCTACGAACTCGTCGAAGGCGACGTCCGGGACGCCGACCTCGTGGCCGACCTCGTGGCCGACGCACAGTTCGTCTTCCATCAGGCTGCACAAGCTGGCGTCCGCACCAGCGTCCAGAGCCCCCGTCGGGTCGATGACATCAACGTTGAGGGGACGCTCAACGTGCTTGATGCTGCGCGCGATTCGTCAGTTGAGCGCGTCGTCTTCGCGAGTTCGTCCTCGGTCTACGGCAAACCCTCCTATCTTCCCTACGACGAGGAACATCCGACGACGCCGGTGAGTCCCTACGGCGTCTCGAAACTCGCTGCCGAGAACTACGTTCGAGTCTACGGCGACCTCTATGACATCCCGACGGTGGCGCTTCGGTATTTCACTGTCTATGGCCCACGGATGCGGCCAAACATGGCCATCTCGAATTTCGTCTCGCGGTGTATGAACGGCGAGCCACCTGTGGTCTACGGCGATGGTTCGCAGACACGCGACTTCACTTACATCGATGACATCGTTCGCGCGAACGCGAAACTGCTTGAAACCGACGCTGCCGACGGCGAGATTATGAATATCGGTAGTACCGACAATGTCGATATCAAAACGCTTGCGGAGGTCATCCGCGATGAGATTGCCCCCGACCTCGAAATCGAACATGGCGAGCGACAGGCCGGCGACGCCGAACACACTCACGCCGACGTGAGCAAGGCCGGCGACGTGCTCGGTTACGAACCGACCGAGGATATCCGCAGCGGTGTAGGGAAGTTCATCGAGTGGTATCGCGAGAACCGCGAGTGGTACGAACCGCTCGTTCGCTCCTCTTGATGTCTTTCCTATCTTCTTTCAGCGAGAGAATCCCGTCCTGAGGCGAAGTCGAAGGGCGGACGTGAATCGCGTAAGCTGTGTCGCGGGCTTTCACTTCCAGGCCGCATACCGCCCGCTTATGCGCCCTGTCGCCCAAAACGGGATTGTTGGAGGCGGCACGTCTGCCCACAATCGGACAGTATCTGACAGCCCACAGGTGCGATGAATGATCTTCGTCGTATCGTGGGGGGAGGACGTCGGCGGAGTGGTCTGCGTAAGAACTGAATGTTGGTCAGCGAGAGATCCAGTGAACGGCCTACCGTCGTTCGGTTTTTCGCTTGCTCAAGCACCGACGCTCCCTCAACATTCAAACGTTGTGCCGATCACTCATGCCGACGTCCGACAACGCTACGCCTGAATCTGGGCTGAAACAGCGCCTCAATAGGGCTTAACGGGGGCGTGGCACTCCCAGTGGCTGTCCGCAGTCACGAACCGCCAAAAGAACCAACGAACCCGCTTGCGGTGCGGGGCGGTGGGAAGTCCCGTCGTTCACTATGGGGAGGTGTCACCTCCCGCCGATAGCCTCGGTGTATAGACTGTCGTAAAAATATAAAATATGCTTCACAGCTGTTCCACACTCAACTGCACCGCCTGAGAGACAGTCATAGGGAGTTTGGTTTCTTCTAGATCCATACCGGTTTCTTCACAACCGGTGTTTTCACCCGGAGGAAGCGTTCTGACGCCTAATCCAGGACGATTGTGAACGACAGTGACCAGGGACGAAAGGGCGGACCGAGAGGAACACTCAACATGGAAACCGGCTCACAACGGCGTGAAGCGCCTGAAATTCGTACAGAGGTGATTACTTGCGTTATCGATATCGCCGCTACCCGAGTCTCATTCTTGGTCACGCACAATCTTCACACACGGTTGCAGTCTGGCGATTATGGGTATCGATTTCACCCACAAATTTCGTCTTTTTCATACTGAAATATAGAGAACGTACGGGACGAGCAGCGTTTTCTTCACTCTCGTTCCTGGAAACACCGAATATCCGGGTCCACACAGACCATACAGACTCCGATAATCGCATGACGCAAACCGTGTGTGAATCAGGTGTAAGTCATAGTGAAGCTGAGGCCGTGCGTGGCACCCGGCGAATCGTGATGGTCGCAGGAAGTTAGTCATAGTGAAGCTGAGGCCCAAGAACGTCAGCGATCGGTATGCTGTCGTGGACAACCCGCTCTCACTCTCGCAGCTTTGGCGTTTCTTTTTCTGATTCGCGGATAGCGCCGCGTCACTGAGGTGATTTCGTATCGCTCACGAGCCAAGTCTCCAAGCGCAGAATCCCGGAATGTGTGTCGCCAAAGGAGATAACTTTCACACACAGACCAGCCACGCAGCCCCACTTGGTCTATTCCGGGGATTCGAACCGATTGTGAACGGCCATTCAAACGCTTAGAAGGGGAGATAGCGGCTCAGAAGCCAGAACAGTACGTAATTCCGAGTGTGGACATTCTTCCTGTTCCCCCGCATACAGACTATATTGATTCTGGGAGAAGGGTTCTCTCCGGTGTGTCGCTGGTCCCTTCAAGTGCGGATTGGAACCAAAGGATTTGACGCGCCGAAGCCGAAACACAATGGTCGGATTCCCTCTCACTCACCGGGTGGAGGGACTACTATCGGACAGAATCTCATCGAAGAGACAGTTCGAATATCCACCTGCTGTCTGGCGATCTCGCCGCATCCGATATTCACGTGCTTCTGTTTGACAGTATTAATCAGAGACCGATTCGCGCAGAAGCTCGACCGGATAGATAGACGTCAGACCCGGCGTGTCGATGCGGAACTGCTGTGGCGGTGTATTCTGACTGTACGTCTTCTCGATCCGCGGTTCGTCATCGGGTGGATCGTTCAGTACCGCGAGTACCTGATGGCCGCCATCACGGGTCATCACTACCCAGATCGCTTCTTCTGGGTCACAGGCGGCCATCTTGTCGTAGTCAGCGGGAACGGCTTCGTGGACATCGTGATTGATTCGCTCGATCTCTACCGTGACGACGACCTCATCATCGGCATCGAGACCGGCGAGATCGAGTCGGCGGTTCTCATCGATATCGTAGTAGGGATGGACGTCGATGACAGGTGAGTCAGCGTTGTGAGCGTACTCCGATTCGAGGTACTGACGAGCGACTTCAACGGCAAAGACGTGCTGACTCGATTCCTCGAGGTCACCCTTTCCGTGTCCGTAATCGACGCCCTGCCGATAGCTTTCACCGAGCGTTTTCCGCCCGGCTGCAGTCACCGTATACAGGCGATGCGGGTGGTCGGTGTCGTGTCGCAAGAGGTCGGTATCGAGGAGTTCGTCGACCGCTGCGCTCTCGATGCCGACGTACTCCTGGAGACGGAGCATACTGTCCCACACCAGGTCATACTCGAACGCGGCATCATAGCGCAGTTGCTGGGCATTGTATACCGCCTGAAGGAAGCAGAGCTGTCGGTCGGTCCACCCCGTAGCGGCCCGTTCCTCAGGGGTGAGTTTGAGGTTGAGGTCACAGATCGGTATGTCGTTGCGGTCGACGGTACTCAGGTCGTGACAGCAATCGACCGCTCGCTTCAGTCCGGTTGCACTCGGATCGTATCGGTTGTCGCAGTCAGCGCAGCGGAGGGCATGAATCGCGGCGTCGTACACGACGCTTGCCGGCAGGCGCTTCGTATGCGGCAGTGCGCTGTCGACGCGCATCAGCCGTTCATCGGCCTCCTCTATCGGCTCCCCATCGCGATCCACTGCGACAGACTCGGAGCCGGACTCGCTTGCGGTCTGATCGGCCGCATGTGGCATATCGAAGCCGAGCCCGTATGCCGAACGCGTCCGTGCCTGCATGTCGATCCTCGCGTCTGCAAACGCCCACTCCTCGCGACGATCCATCGACTGAGCGCTGGCCGGATGGCCAGCCGGTGGCGTGGCGGAGCCGGCAAGGAACGGGCGTGGCTCCGGTTCGTCGAAGGGTGCGGGCAGCCGTACCAGCCACTGTCCGCGGCGCAGTGCACGAAGCCGATTGCCGACCGTCTCGGGATCCATATCGTCGGTTGCCAAACGCCGGGCGAGCCGACGGTCCACGGGGACGTTCCCGGTGACGAACGTCGAGATATTGTTGAGCAGTTCGTCGTATGCGCGCTCGTCGGCACGGCGGAGCTGCGCCGGAAACTGCATTGACAGCGTCACCGAGCAGTCAAAGCCACGGGATTGGGCGAGCAAGTCCCCGAGGAGGTCGGAGACGGCAACGCTTGCGGCCTCTTCGAGATAGAGATTCACCAGCGGGTGCTCGGCATCGTTCGATCCACGCCGACTGCGACGCCTGAGCGCCGTCCACAGGTTCGAGAGAACGACCAGCGTCAGGACGCGCTGGGCTTCCGAGCGGAGTTCACCCATATCGAGGATGACGACGACGTCCTCGTCGAGGAGGTCAGCGAGGTCGAAGACCGGATCGTCACGTTCGGAGTCCGGAACGTGATTGAAGACGCTCGCGAGGCGTCGATCGACCGGGATCTTCTCGAGACGGTTGGCGACGCCCTGCATGATCTCGTCGAACGACCGCTGGTGGTTCGCAACGACGCCACCGAGCATCCGCTCGAGGTCGGGGTCGCTCACCGCAGGCGCTGTCTGCCGTTCGTGCATGCGGCGAGCCGCTTCGTGGAGCTGGCGGTGAGAGAGCGCGTCACTCCCGTGGACGGGGTCGAACTGCGCTTTGAGGAGGTATCGAATCACGTCCGGCGACCGGACGGCCTGCTCGAAGCGCTCTCGACCCATGACCTGCATGAGAATCTCGATATAGTGGTCGACGACGTCCTCGACGGCCGTGGTTCGCGAGACGCCAGCCTCGAGCTCGGCGCGGATATCGAAAAACGAGAACGCCGGCAAAACGCTTCCACAGTCGAAATAATAGACGTTATCGAGCGTCCCGAAGCGTGCGTAGTGTGACCGCAGATACTCGATGGCCATGCCGTCACCCTTGGGATCGATGAGGAGGTCCGCTCCCGCCGTGGCGGTGTGATTGTCGAGGATGGCGGTGGTCACGCTCGTGGACTTCCCCGAACCGGTCTTGCCGAACCAGCCAACGTGTAAGCGCTGGAGTGATGGCGGAAGGACGATGTTGTCGTCCGAAGTCCGGTCGTCCTGTGTCTGTGCGTGGCCGAGCGTCAATCCTGCCCCTCGATACGCGTCGAGTTGTTCGTCGGGCGGACGCGGCAGGGCGGTTCGCTCGCCCGGTGTCGTGGCAACGGCGCGGGTACCGGTCGCAGTCAATGCCGGCCCGCCGAGCAGGCAGAAGTTCGGCGCTTCACTCGCATCGGCCACGATCCCCTGGCTGGTGTTTGCTGTCCAGGGAAGCTGTGTGATGGAGCGTTCGTAGTTCGGCGGGCGAAACGTCCGCTGTCGGATTGCCCTGAGGACGCGACTGCCAGGCGGGCAGGTCCCTGTATGAAGTTCATCGTCAGTCCGAACAACGCCCTCGAGTTCGTAGCTAGTGCGCCCGACGGCACTGAACGCCGTGACGAGATCGTCGACCGCGTGCTTGGCGGCCGCCGGCTGTTCGCGGGTCAGGGCAGCCACACGGGCGTTGATAGCGAACGAACGACGCGTTCCCTTCCCATCGAGTTCCTCGAGACGCCGCTGCTCGCTCCGAACGGGCGACGTTTCGTCGGTTGATCGTTCCTCGTCGTAGGCCGTCGGGAAGAGTACTTGCACGAGTGCCTCGCCGAATCGCGCCGCGCGCGTGTCGCGACCCTCCTCCAATCGGCGACGGCGAAGCCTGGCCGCAGCAGTCCAGTCGGGCTTCGGTCTGAGAAGCACCTGATAGACCAGCGAGACCGGCATGTCGGCCATCGTCTGGACGATCGCCGTGAGAGGAACGTGGCTCTCGCCCTCGGCGTGAAACGTCCTGAAGGGCGTCAGCTGCGTCTGCCAGTCGTTGCGGCGCTCAGTCGCTCCTTGGTACTCGACGCCAGCGACGAACCACTCATCGTCGTCTCCGACCGTCTCAGCGGACGTCTCGACGGCAGCATCGATACTCGTTGTCAGATCGAGCGTAGTCCGTTCGAGTTCGTAGCTATCGGGAAACAGGCCGCGCAACGCCCGCTCGAGGACATCCAGTTCGTGACCGTCGTCGATGCCGAAATAGTAGTCGACGGCGGATGCGCTGGCGGCCGAAATCAAGAGGCACTCGATAGTCGGTGGCGCTGGCGCGCTCGCGAAAAGACGCCGAACCCATGAACTCGTGGCGCTCGCCGACCGCAGTCGATGGAGGCGCTCGAAGGGGCCTCGTATCGACTCGATCGACAACGGGTCGTCGCTCGGTCGAACCGCGATGTACGTTCGTTTCCCTAGTTCGGTGGGAGTCGACTCCTGGATGGGTGCGGGTTCGTCCTCTCTCCCCGCCATTCATGAAGAAGGTTGATTGGGTAGCTTTAATCTTGTGTCAACGATTGGCGTGGTGAAGCACGACCGATTTCAGGCGTGCAGCGTCCGACCTTCGAATCGGCTCTCGATCAACCTTCGACAGCGCGGAGTCCCCTTCCTCAACGAGCGCGGACGTTCCGCCGACGGCGGAACGAAGCGCGAAGTAGGGAGGGGAGGAGCGAGTACGCATCCGCCGAAACCGGAAGACTTAGGCTCTCTGTACCCCAAGCGGAAGGGACTGCTGTCCCGGCAAACGTCCGGGTCAGTAGGAGCCAGAGTAATGAGGCTCCTGTGGTGCGAGGCCAGACGGCCTCGCATCCCTGAATCCGGGCGCGTCCGCCATTGCGGACAACCACCGGAAATTAAATCGGCGGGACAATCCTCGCTTGTGGCGACCAGAGGTCCAAAAAGCCTCACCACAATCGAGGACGGTAAAAGGAAGCCGAGCCTTCGCCCATGCACGGGGACCGGGGTACAATGTCGGTGCGGCAAAAGCCCCGCCCTCAAGGAGTGCGCGACCGCCGCAAGGCGGGCGCAAGCGAGTAGGGCGGGGTACGTTACTCCTTCTCAGGCTGGAATCGCCGCAAGCATCTCTCGGACTACACTCGGCAACTCCTCGGGATCGGCCTCACGCAGGCGCTCGTCACCCAGTAGTAAGCGCAACCGTGGTCGTCCAACGTCGATCGGCACTTTCTCCGTGTCGAGCAGTCCTTGCTCTTCGAGGTTGGTCTTCGCACGGGAGAACGTCGCCTTGCTCGCGACACCTGTGTCCTCACCCCATTTCGAGAGATCGTATAGCATCTTCTCGTGTCTCGCTGCGACGAGCAGGCTCACTCCCACCTCGTCCAGAACCGTCTCGTCGCGGGTGCTCCCGAGAGCATCCAGTACTGTATCGAAGTCCGATGCTACCGCCGACTCGAACTCCTCGCCGAGCGATTCCAGCACTCGCGAGTACGCTGGCGTCCGGAGGTCGAACGTCTCGCTCTCCTCCCAAACACTACTCCAGCGCTCGCGCACTGCTTCGACGAACTCCTCGTCGTCGGTCACCAGCGCCGCGCTGTAGTCGTCATCCGGCGTAAGCAGCGAGATGACCGTCTCCTCAGTTACCACCAGCGTGTTCTCCAAGGACTCGGTGGCTGCCCGCGCTGCGAGCGTCTCGGCTTCGATCAACTCGGCTGCTTCGCTCGCCAGCCCGAAGTCATCTCGGAGCCATTTCAGCACGTCCTCCTTCGTGAGCAAGCGAACGCTCGGTGGTGTCTCCAAGTCGGAGAGCACCTCGACGAGCACGCTGGTTGCTCGTTCGTCGAAATTGACTGCCAACACCTCTCCAGCCGCTTCATCGAGAACCGGGCGGAGACTCGCCTTAACCGACGGTTCTATCCTGTGTGATTGGATAGCCATGTGATAACAATAGGCGCTGGAGCTATATCTCCATTGCGATATTATATTATTCGTTCACCGCAGAATTAATGTGGTAGAGGGTTACAATTGCTGACTTTCGAAAATCACTTGCCGACAGCGGCTTCGACAGTACGCAGGCTGATGGTATCAGTACAGCACTCGCCACGAGCGACCTTTCCGATGATGTGATCACTGTGATCACCGACGCGCTTGCCGGTGACGACCTGATCGACTAACAGCGCCGGGCGGTCGCCGGTGCCGTTGCGGGCGGCACTCTCACCGACCACCAGTTCCGATCACTCGCTCATACAGTCGGAGGGCGTGCTTTACAAGCCCGAGTTCCGTATTGATCGCCTCCCACGTAGCGATCACATTGCGACGTTCACGAAGCTCCTCAGCCGAGAGTTCTTCGTCAGCGAGCTGGTCGCGGAACTCGTCAAGTGAATCGACGTTGTACTCCGTCGTCAGCTCTTCCTGTTCTTCCTTCAGTTCTGTGAGCTGGCTCTCCAGTTCGTCACGCGAGTGGGCCTCGATCAGGTCCCTTAGCTCGTCGAAGAGTATCCGGAGGGGGTTCAAGTCGTAGGCTTTCGTCCCGTCGACGGTCGTTTCAGTGACCCAGTCGTCACTCTGCAGTCGCTGAAGTTCATCGTCAGCTGTCGCGTGTGAGACGTCTGCCCAGTCCGCGATCTCCTGCATCGGCATTGGTTCGTCCAGTAGCTCCACGACGTGTTGGACGCGCTCGCGCCCGCTCATACTCTCTGTCCACGACTCCGGATCCGGCTCAGCCATCGTACTGGTTCTTGCACCGCGCGGTGCAAACAACTTGTTTCATGAGCTACCGACTGGTTTCGAGCTGTGGCAGCATCTCCTCGATACGTTCGACGTCGACATCAAGCCACGCTGGGACTTTGAGCTCCTCGCCGTACTCTTCGGGATCTTGGTCGATCTCGAATCCAGGACCCATGGTCGCGTACTCGAAGATTGCTCCACCCGGTTCGGTGATGTACCGCGACTGGAAGTAGTCCCGGTCCTTCCGGGATGTCGTGATGTAGCCGTTCTCCCGGAGAGTGTTGCTCACCTCGTCTTGCTCCCACTCGTTTTCGACCCCGAAAGCGACATGGAGATACGTCCCGACACCCATGACACCGTCAGGAGCGTTGGGACGGATGAGGACATCCACTTTGTTGGCGTGCAGGGCACCGTCCGGAGCTGTGTACCGTATGCGGTCGCCCGCCTGTGGATGAGTCGCCTCGCCGACGCGGTCCCATCCCATGACGTCCAGTACGTCCATCGTACCGGCGGGATCCGAGGAGTGGAGCGTCACGTTGTACATCCCCCGGACGCCGTGTTCCTCGGGAACGTCGCTACTCCCAGTCCACGGTTCGATGTCGGACTCGCCGGTCACGAGTTCGAACGGCAGTCCGTCGGGGTCGATGAACTCGATGGCAGTTTCGCCGAACCGTTCTTCGGTGGTATATTCGACGTCGTGGTTCTCGAAGCGGTCCTGCCAGTACTCAACCGAGCCGTCTGGGATGGTCAGACCGACCGACTTCATCATTCCCTTTCCGACTAGTCCTTCATCCATCGGCATATTGGTCATCGGGAAGTACGTGACAATCGTTCCCGGAGTCCCCGTCTCGTCCCCATAGTAGAGGTGGTAGATTTTCTCCGGGACATCGAATCGAACGGTACGCTTGACGAAGCGCATCCCGAGTACGTCGGTGAAGAAGTCGTAGTTCTCCTGTGGGTCGTCACAGAAGGCCGTCACGTGATGAATTCCGTCAATCGTTGGCATGGTGAAATCCGTTGTACAATTACGCTTCCGGTACATAATGCTTTTCGGGTGTTGGCACACCACACGTGCTTCGAGATGGCAAGCCCACCTCTCCCACGGGCGATGAGGAAGGAGGCTCCGCGCTTGACCGCCACGCTAACTATTCTGGACTCGAATCGAAGGCCATGCAGTCACATACCATCGCACGCTCCGAGAGCCCAAATCTGCACGTCGTGGAGACGGGACCCAAGGACGCACAGTCGCTTCTCTTCATCCACGGCTACTCCCAAAGCCATCTCTCGTGGCGCAAGCAGTTGCGTTCACCGCTCGCGGACGACTTTCATTTGGTGGCGATGGATCTGCGTGGCCATGGGGACTCGGAGAAGCCACGCGAGGGATACGGAAATGGCGAAAGTTGGGCGGGTGACGTCCAGGCCGTCGTCGAGGCACTCGATTTGGGGTCGTTCGTCCTCATCGGGTGGTCGTACGGCTCCCTCGTCGCGCTTGACTACTTGGCGACCGTCGCAACCGATGGCGTAGCCGGTGTAAACCTGATCAGTACAGTCGCCGGGATCGGAACCGAGCGCACGAACGGCTGGCTCCAGCCGGAGTATGTAGAGCTATTCCCAGATATAGTCTCGGCCGACGCCGAAACGAGCGTATCGTCGCTTGAACGGTTCGTGAAGTTGTGTTTCGAAGCGGAACTCTCGACCGAGGAACGGTACCTCTTGCTCGGGATGAACACCTCTGTCCCACCATACGTCCGCGACGGTATGCGCAATCGAACCATCTCCCATATCGAATTCTTCGAGGAACTCTCTATCCCGGTCCTGCTCACCCATGGTCTTCAAGACGATGTCGTTTCGATCGACGCTTCGCGCGAGGCCCACCGTCGGTTGACGGAGTCTACCCTCTCGGAGTTCCCCGACAGCGGTCATACGCCACTCTGGGAATCCTCTGAGCGGTACAACCGGGAATTGCGGGAGTTCGTGACTGGGCTTCCCGAGTCGACTGCTGCGTCCGAGCGGTAGTCCTTCCGAGAGACAGAAAATGTATTGATGTTGAAGAGTGCCGAACGAAAGCGTTTCCATCGGGCTGCCACGGCAACGGCTCGATCGAGTGCTCGGGTGGTAATGTACCCCGCCCTACTCGCTCGCTCCTCCCTTGCGGGAGTCGCTCACTCCTTGAGGACGGGGCTTTTGCCGCACCGCAGTTGTACCCCGGACCTCGTGCATGGACGCGGTTCGGTTGCATGTCGTCCTCCACGGTGGCGGTCGGTGTGTGCCGACACTGCCTCAAGCCGTGGACCGCGACGATTTCACGCCGATTTAATTGCCGGTGTCCCGAACGACCCGACTTCAGGATGCGACGGCTTCGCCGTCGCACCGCAGGGGCCGCATTACGGGCGGCCCGTCCTACCACACACGTTTGGCGTGGCAAGAGCAACCGAAGATTGGGGCACAGAGGGTCTAAGTCTTTCGGTTTCGGCGGATGCGAAGATTCACGACAAAGCTCACGCGCTCCTCCCCTCCCCACGTCGCGCTTCGTTCCGACCGTAGGGTCTAGCGCAAGTTCTTGACCTTTGGACGCGTATCTCTCTGAATGGGAGCGCGACGAGCTGTCGTTGAACGACACCTCTCAGACGAAGAACTGAGACTGGAAATCAAGAAGGCGGACGACCCGAAAGTCGTCCGCCGACTCTGTTTTGTCAACAATCTCTATGCTGGCGATACGATCAAAGAAGCCACTACACGGGTCGGTGCGAGTCGTAGCATCGGGAGTCAGTGGCTCGAACGCTGGAATGAGACCGGACCGAGTGGCTTGATTCCGCGCTTCGGGGGCGGCAGGCCCCCGAAGCTCTCCCATCAGCAGTCGCGCGATCTCCAGCGACTCCTCGAAGAAGGCCAACCGTGGACGACCGGTGAAATCACGCGGTTGATCGAAGACGAATTCGGTATCAGCTACCATCCTGGCCACGTTGGGCGTATCTGCCGCACAGTATACGGTATGTCGTACGCGATTCCACGGCCAGAAACGCCGTCTCGACCGGAGAATGCCGAAGAGATTCTCGCCGAGCGCCTTGTCGAGGCGCTCGGCGAGGAGGCTAATGAGGAGGCCGTTGATCCCGG
>NZ_JBNTJU010000023.1:0-44820 GCF_051195015.1 Halococcus sp. AFM35 | reverse complement strand
CCAGAAGATCCATCAACAGCGTCCAGTCCTACAGGAGCAGTTCGCTACTGTCGCTCAACCAACCGCTGGAGTTAGCTAAAGACGAATGACGAAACTTGCATATGATAATGATTGGTCCCGCTCTTAGCGTCAGTCAGGACGTCTGCCCGAAGATTTGCGGTGAGTGGGGTCTTAGAATTCTTTGGCTGACCAGTGCTGGTCGATCCGTTGTTCAATTGCAGCGATTACCGTCGAGAGTACATCGATCGGATGGAGCGACGACCACGTGAGATCGACGATATCGTTTCCGTTCGGTGGTTGATGGAAATGGAGGCGTGCGTTGTGCGGGTTGGAGTGGCGGTCCCAGCGGCATTTCCATTGACCGGCGGTCATCGTCTCGACGTAATGCAGCGAGAAGTCACCGCTGGTGAACCAGCGGATATCCAACCGAGCGGTCTCGACTGTTGCTGGATACCGGCTCTTTTCACATAGTGCGTGAAGGGTGCGAGGCTCGTAGCTATCGGGCTCGAACTCGGTTGTGGCGACGATTGGCTCGTCCGTCAGAAGACTCTCAACGAGCCGGAGCGTCTGGCGATCCGGCGGTCCGGTTGATGGTAGTTTATCCCTTGGAGATGGAGTCATCTATGCCGGGAGGAGATGACCGTCGTTCTGGGCGAGCTGTCGTGCGAGTTCGTAGCGACGAATATCGCGGTCAAGCGCCTGCCAGTCGCTAATGGCGTTCATGCGCTCATGAATCGCGTCGTGATCGTCGCGCTCGAACACCGAAACTGCGGAGGGATCGGTCGTCTCGAAGCGCTGTTCGAACTCCTCTCGGCGGTCTTCGAGCTGGTGGACGCGGTCGATGATCTCGTCGACCGTGAGTTCGTCGGCGAGACGACTCGCGTCTTGCCATTCGAGGTAGCCCTCATTGCGTTCGTAGCGAGCGGGGCGGCTCTGGCGGTCGGCCCGGCCGATACCCATCTCCGCGAGACGTTCGAGATGCTTTTTCGCGGCGTTGGGCGAGCAGTCGGCGATCTCTGCAATGTCGGGATAGGATGTCGGCTCGGTGATTCCAAGGAGAGTGTTGTAGACGCGCCCGAATGTATCGGTGTTCTCGGACCAGCGCTGGCGCACTGTGTTGATATCGTCTTCGGATGGTGTTGGGTCGAAATCAGTCATAGAGAGGAATACGCGCCCCCTCCGCAATATATATTTGGAACGAGCAGATATTTGACTGGCTGCCGCGCAAATATTATAGTAGAATGCAGTTTATATCTCCGAATATGCGTCCCTGTAGCCCTGAAGTGGCTGAAATCGGCGGAATTGGAGGATTTGCTGTTTACTCGTGCTTAGTTGGATAAGCACACGTAGATTTATCCACTCCCCCGCCCTCTGTCACAGCGAGCACAATGCCACGGCCTAGAACCACGGTTACTCGCCCCGAGAACAGTGCTCGAGCCAGCGAACGCAACGGAGGCGCGTAGCGTGGTACGGATCGATGCGGTTACCGAGGACTTCCTGACGGACAAGGGCAAAGGTCAGGGTGGCGAGAGCGGTAACTACCGCCAAGACGCGGGCCGAGAGCTCGATCGGTTTGTCAAATTCCTCGTCAAGCACGAAGACAGTCCGACGACGTTCGACGAGTTGGACTCCGGTCACCTCCGCGAATACGCACGTCACCTTACTCGTCAAGGCTGGACTGCGGGTACAGTGCGCACCTACTACGCGTATATCTCGGCGTTCTGCGGCTGGGCTGTTCGCGAAGGCCACCTCGCTAAGAACGTCGCTCAGCGCCGTAATGCGACCGAACCGATTCCAGATAACGGCGGTCACAAGAGTGGCGACCAGCAGGCATGGTCCGCCGAAGATCGCCAGCAACTCACCTCCTTCGTCGACGAGCAGGCCAGCGCTGCCATCGACAACGTCGGTGAGGATCGAGAAGCAGCGATCAAAGCCTGCCGCGATCGGGCGCTCGTCTACCTACTGTCGTACTCCGGTGTACGAGGTGCGGAGATACTTCGTGATCGGAGTGATGAGCGACGCCAAGGGCTTCGGTGGGAAGATGTTCACCTCGAAGATCGCTATGCGACGGTCTTCGCGAAAAAGCAGCGCCTCGACGATCGAGGCCTTCCCAACCCAGTGATTCATCCCCTGCAGATGTACCAGAAGGTCCTCGACGCACCGAGCGAGAGCTGGCCGGTGTTTCCCTCGTTTCATCGCCCGACGCTCTCTCAGCAGGTGACAGATGGGCTGGACCATCGTGGATATACCAACACGGAAATCGAGGAGATGCGTACCGACCATTCGTTGATCGAACTCTGCGTCGAGTACGACATCGAACCACCGTCGATAACGACCGACGCCGGTCGGCACGTCCTCAAACGTCTCTGTGAGGAGGCGGGAATCGAACTCGATGACGGCGAGGAATACCTGATGCCTCATGGTGCCCGGCGCGGTGCTGGTGAAGTTCTCGTGCGGACGTCAGGGCACGCAGCTGCCGCCCGAGCACTCGACAACTCCGAGGAGGTCGTGCGCGAACACTACTCGCATATCGAAGCCGGCGAACTCGCCGATCAGATGACCAGTGCCTTCGAAGAGGCAGATAGTGAATAGTTTCTCGCTCATCTCGATGAGTCGTCACCTAGTAACCTCCTGAACCAATCTTCAGTAGCGTTCAGCTGAAGACCAAGAAAGTCGAGATAGCCCTGAAGATGGTGCTTTGAAACGCCTCGAAACTTCTCGAGCCACTGCCGCACGAAGCCGTGGCGGTTTTCGCACGTGTTCACGTGTGCGTCACCGATCACGTACGTCTCGGAGTGATTGACGGCTAAATGGCCGTCAATCCCGTCGTAGTCGTCGATGTCGTTGTAGATTCCGTAATCGTCGGTACAGAGAATCACGCTCTCGTCGCCGCATTCGGCGATCTCTTCGTCGACACTCTGGAGATTCTCCCGAACCAGAAACCGAACTCGTCCGTCGCTCCGACGGACGAGTGTCACGACTGGCGGTTTGTCTCCTTGAAACGTTCCGCGTCCCTTTTTGACAGCCCGCGCTCGCGCGGGCTTTCCTGCTTTATGCCCTTCTCGCCGGCTGTGACGTAGATTTCGTCAGCTTCACAGACATCGCTGAGCGTGAGGTCAGCGATGTCGTTGCACCGGTCTTGGATCTCGTGGACGAAGTTGAGGACGGCTTCGTAGTCACGGTCGAGATCCCGAGCGATCTGTGCGGTCGGCACAGATCGCGTCTCCTTGAGCATGTAGAACAGTTCTTCGATGGGGAACTTGTGGTGTTCGAACAGCGTCCCAGTGAGGTCGTTGAAGTACGTCTCGCAGGAGTTGCAGTAGTATTGCTGGGCGTCCTTGCCGGTCGTCCCCTTCCTGATGACCTCGTTGCTTCCGCAGTGAACGCAGGCTACCGTCGCGCCAAACCGGGCGCGACGGAGCCGCTCGTAACAGTCTTCGCGGTTCGGCAGGAAGACCGAAACCGTCTCGCTGTCCATTACCAGCCGCGTTTGTTCTCCGTCTCAGTAGAAGTTACGACTGGTCGGGATGAGCGTAGTTTCTTAAAAGCGGCAAGCGAGAGATCTAGACGGTCAACAGAATCAAATGACGTATACCGATACTGAACTTCTTGGTGTCCTCCACGAGTTTGCTGACAAGCATGGAAATCCACCTACTGCCCCTGAAATAAATAATGCAGATGATCTTCCTACTGTTGACACATTTATCCGCCACTTTGGGACATGGAATGATGCTCTTGACGCTGCCGGTTTCGAACCGCGCCTTCGTCGACGTTCCAATGAAGAACTCCTTACTGAACTCCGTGAATTCGCTAGTGATGGCGAGTACCCGACACACACAGCCGTAGGCGACTGTGAAGATATGGCGAGTCCATCAACCTACAAGAGGAGATTCGGATCGTGGTCTGATGCGCTTGATGCTGCGGGACTTCCGGTACTCAACAGCAAGTAACTGAACTCTCTGCAAAGCGACGCAATTGAGATCATTAACTGTTCTCGTGCTTAGTGGTACATACTGGAAAGTCCATACCCTAACTGTCAGAGTGTCATAGAACGATTGGCATGGTTTTCATGTGTCAGTCGAGAGGCCCGCTACCGCTGGCTCTAGATTGCGACGATACTGGCAGCTTCTCGGATATCGTTTCTCGGGCTCTTGGTGAGGAATGTGAAGAGTTCTATGACACGCTGTGACTGTATCAATGCCAGCCTTCACCGCCACTATCCTTTCCTGAATTTGGAGATACTGCGAGCAAACCATGAGCGATTAAGAGTATTTCTGGACCACTGTTTGAAGACATCGCTAACCGACTCACTGTGCCACTATACTCAGAGACAGAGGTATTGATAGATTCCCGGTGGACTGATCGATTCGAGTGCTGTCCAGACTGCTGATCGAATTTCAGCACAGCTGCCGAAGTAGCGGTTTGCTAAGGCGGGTTTGAGTCGTCGCCAGTATTCTTCGGTTGGGTTCAGATCTGGCGATCCGGTCGGGAAATACACCAGTTCAATCGGTTCATCGGCGGCGAAGTCCTTCACCGCCGCAGCGGTGAGAGTCCTTCGAGATACTCGCGAGCAGCGGTGAGACGTTTGATCGCCTTCGGATCTGTCTCGTCCGCGAGTTGCTCGCGGACTCGACGTTTCGTGAGGTCGGGAATCTTGTTCCCTTCCTTGGCCATATCGGCGACTAGCTCGCTGGCGTATCAAAACTTCCGGCAGACGGTATAACAGCCAAACCTCGATGCACACGAGGAAAACACCGTCAAACGACACGTATGTCAGGCGTTTCGGGTTCGTAATCGAATATAACTCAGAATTTCGATTTCGAGTTCTGTTTACTGGAGACGAGAAAATCGGATTGATCTCCTATTTCATCATCCTCAAATGTAGTTGAGTTCTTAGTCAAGTTATTTATAGCATTTTTGGTTGTTTCACTAATATCTACGCAAGGAGATCGAGTGAGTCTGCTCGTACTCGTGAACGATTCGTGGTCGCATTCTGCATCACTTCTAAGCGCTCATCGGCCGAGTCCACGATCTCCTCCTCATGGGAGACGACGATGGTCTGTTCGACGCCTAGGTCACGCATCCGGGTGACGAGCGTCGAGATCTCGTTGACGTGCTGTTCATCGAGATGTACAGTGGGTTCGTCGAGAATGAGTGGTGGCAACGGTGCCTGTCCACTGATGCCGACCGAAAGCAACTGATAGATCGCACACCTAAGTGAGAGATTGAACAATGCCCGTTCCCCACCCGAAAGGTCGGTCGGTTCGAGTGTTTCACCTGATTTTTCATAGATGGTTAGTTCGTATTCGTCGGAAAGTTCAAGACGGGCGTACGTGTCGTTTTGATAAACAAGCCCGAACATCTCGTTGAGCATCTCTTCGAGCTGTCGGACGTTCTGGACGCGGAGATCGTGCCGGAGGTTTCGGTACATTTCTTCGGTTGTCTCGCACTGTTCGACCGCAGTCTCGAGCTGTTTTACCTGTGTCTGAAGTTCAGCTTCGCGCTCGCGCTTCTCATTGAGTTCCTCAAGTTCCCGTTTGATAGCGCCCTTGCGTCCTTGTAAATCGTTGCGCTCGTCAACGAGGTCCTGTTTATCGTCGTTGAGACGGCTCCGTTCTTGTTCGGCTTCGTCACGCTGGTCTTCAAGGTGTTGGATGCGCTCAGGGTCAAGCTTCTCTTCAACAGCCGCAATCTCGCTCTCGAGTCGTTCGATCTCCTCGGTATTGGTTTCGCTGAACGTCTCGAAGTCGCCAAGCCGGTCTACAACTTGTTCGCGTTGGTCGGCGCGGCGGTCGGCCTTGTCGAGAGCTGTTTCAGCACGCTCGAGCGCTTCTTGTTCGGCCGTGGCTTCGCTGACTCGGTCGGCGTAGTTGTCGTATTCGTCTCGCTTCTGCTCAGCTTGCTCGTCAAATTCTTCGGCTTCTTCCTGTTGCGTGTTGGCCTCCTCGCGTTTTTCCTCGGCTTCCTCTTCGTATTCTCTGGCCTCCTCGCGAAGCGATTCGATTGTATTCTCTAAATCTTCGAGGAGACCGCTAACGTCCTGCTTGCGGTCGGTGAGCTGTTCGTACTCGCCGGCCATCTGTTCGAGATTGCGGGCTGTCTTGAGATCGCTCTCGAGTTGTTCGATGGTTTCGTCGATTTCTTGGAGATTACTTTGGAGCTTCGTCGCACGGTCGCGAAGGTCATCGAGGTTCGAAACGTCTGGCGCATCCTCGACGGATTGGCCACATTCGGGGCAGCGACCTTCTTCTAAGAGCTCTTCGGCGTGCTGAACGCGATCCTGCGCCGCGGAGAGGTCTCCCTTGACCTCTTGGTGTTTCTCACGTGCTTCACTTAGGTCGGAGTTGATATCCTGTTTGTACGCTTCAATTTCGTCAATTGTCGCCGGACTTTCTGCAAACCGCTCCTCGATGGTATCCATTCGCTCGTCGAGATCGCTGAGCTTCTCTCGCCGTTCGTCGAGTTGGTCGGCCTTTTCGTCGGCCGTACTCTGTTTTCCTTCGGCCTGTTGGTCGAGATTCTCGGCT
Source organism: Halococcus sp. AFM35 (assembly GCF_051195015.1). Classification (NCBI taxonomy): domain Archaea; kingdom Methanobacteriati; phylum Methanobacteriota; class Halobacteria; order Halobacteriales; family Halococcaceae; genus Halococcus; species Halococcus sp. AFM35. Next base: position 38,293 of record NZ_JBNTJU010000023.1, on the reverse strand, counting down.
TCTTCTTCTAGTTCGACGGCTGTCTCTCGTGCTTCCTTGGCTTGCTGTTCGAACTCCTCAGCTTTATCTTCGATAGCATCGCGCTGTTCTTCGAGTTCGTCAAGCTCACCCTCAACAATCACACTTCGTTGGCGAATCGCCTCAAGATCCAGCTCGTCTATATCGGTGTTCGCAAGATGCTCTTCAGCCTCTTGTTTGAGTCGATCGATAGCTTCATCGTGGTCGTCTTTTTGTTGCTGGAGTGCATCCTGTTTTTGTTTGTTCTCTTCGAGGGTCTTCCGCTCTTCGCTGAGTTTATTTTTTAGCTCGTCTCGTTCCTCCTTGAGGCTTTCTTGTTCTTCGAGTTCCTGTATCGCCTCCTGTTGGTGTTCCTCCGCATCGTCGATTCTTTCGTTGAGATCGTCGACTTCCTCATCAATTCGTTTAAGTTGATCTTCGACCTCTTCGTGTTGGTCATCGAGATTTTTCGCTTTGAGCTGTTTGACATTACTGTGAACATTTTCGAGCTTCGCTGCTCGATCGCGCCTGACGCGATCGACTCCGATGCGGATGTTGTCCATTCGTTCGCGGTACTCCTCCAGCTTACCGAGTTGGAGGAGTTCATCAATCATGTTCTGGCGCGTCTCCGGATCAGCGGTGATGAGTTTGTTGATATCGCCCTGCCGAACGTATGCACAGTTGAGGAACGCGTCAGCATCCATTCGGAGGATGGCTTCAATTGCAGCATCAACCTGTCCAACCCCTTCCTCGGTGCCAGTGGGCGTTTGGAGTTCGGCTTCGTGGGCGATGCGGTCGCTGTCGGGATAATACCGGAGCGAGCGCTCAAGCCGATACTGATGGTCTCCGTGGACGAACCACAGTTGAACGGCCGCTTCGGTTTCTCCCTTTTCGATGAGGTGGTTGAGATTCTTGTTGTCGGGCAGTGCTTCAGAGCCGTAGAGCGCAAAAAAGCACGCTTCGAGAAGCGAAGATTTCCCGGCGCCGTTCGGGCCATGAATGACGGTGACGCCGGTATCGAATTCGACGCTGACGTCTTCGAAGCACTTGAATGAATCCAGAGTGAGACGTGCGAATTGCATGATTAGGTGTGATTGAGGTTTTTGAAGTGGATTCGTGAGCAAGCGGGTGTGTCAATTATTTCCAATCCGAGACAAGTACGAGGGACATCAGAAGTCATTGAAGTCCACCTGTGAGGTCGTCTCTGCTGTTTCTGACTCGTCTTCATCGTTACTCTCTTCGCTCTTAGTCTGTCTCTCATTCGAAGACTCGGTCGCTTCGTCTGTCGTCGTTGATCGCGAAGATTGCTCGTCAATCTCGGCAGATTGATTCTGTCCGTTTCCACCGGGAAGAGTAACCTCTTCGTTGGCCGATCCCTCATCAGTCCGGATCTCGACCTCCTCATCATTGTTAGACTCTTCAACGGACGCTGTACCGTCGCTCATACTCGGCGTTTGAGAGGTGGACGTGGTATCTAATGTCATACCTTCACCATCGTCAGCTTGGGCGCGAAGCTCTTCGAGAGTGAGTTCCGGTTCGGTTGGCTCGAAGTCGGCGGCATCTTCTTCGATGCAGTCATTGATTGTCTCTTCAATCACATCCGTGAGATTGCTGGTTTTTGGATCGTCGCCTCGGGCCTGCTGTTCGAGATCGGCAACCACTGAACTGAGACCGAGAGTCCGGAGTCGGCGTTCGACAGCCTCGTCGGGATCGGCGAACGAGACGTCCACGGCAACACGGCCGACCCCACGCCGGCGACGATCAGAGACACGGGTGACGAGTGCCCCTTGTTCGTCGCCGAACTCTTCGAGAGGTGCAACGGTGACTGGATCGCCCTCTCCGGAAATTGTGATTACTGCGACTGCATCCTGTACATCGCGGTCGCGGAGTTCATCTCGGACCGTTGCAACGACATCCATGTCCTCGTCGGCCTCGATGTCGATGTACTCGTGCTTCCGTACGTCGAGTGGCACTTCCTCGTGGGAGATGCCTGGTGGACAATCCTCGGTCTCACCGCTACCGGCATCGTTACCGAACCGAAGGATAGTGAAGCGTCGATCCCCGCGCTGATCAGCGGCAGTACGTTCGGTCGAACCGGGATAGGTAGCGAACGTTCCGCCGATGTCGTCGTGTTTTGGGGCGTGATCGTCACCGAGAAGGGCAGCATCGAAGCTGACGGTGGACGAAGAGAGAATGTCTGGAAGTGACCAGTCACCGTGAGCAGTCAGTGGTTTGAATAACCCATGGGCGACGAGGACAGCATGAGTGCAGTCATGTGGATCGAAATCATATTCGAGCTGGTCACGTTTTGACGGCGGGACGTAGTCCAACCCGTAGATAGCAACGTCATTGAAACAAACGGGCTTATGTCCAAGGTGGGTTCCATCTGCAACGGCTTCAAAGAAATTGACCCACTGCTTACCGCGCGTAGTATCGTGGTTTCCAACGACAGTCAGGAACGGAATATCTGCTTGTTTCAGCCGACGAAGCTGGGCAATACCATCCAGTATCGGATTGACAGCAGGGTTTGAATCATGAAAGAAGTCGCCTGCATGGACGACAGCATCAACGTCGCGTTCGATTGCTGCGTCGACGATCTGTTTGAATGCCAGCCGGAAGTCCACAGCACGTTGGGAGAGATGATACTGATGATAACCAAGATGGGTATCCGAAGTATGGATAATGACCGTCATATCCCAATCCAGTGCTTCGATTGATATAAGCTCCTAGCGATGGGATTCACGTTCTCGTCTGGGAGTAACTCACTTCGATACATAGACAGTAAGGTCTGTGTTGAGCGGTGCGTCAATCCCACCGAGATCGGCGTTCCCGACGAACTGTTCGAGTGTCCCACTCCAATCACCTTCTCGCCCCAGAACATTGAGATCATTGAACAATCCCTTCCAGAGACCTGCGCGCTCGTATTCTTCGACATCTGTCGGAACGACATCGAACACCTGACTGGAGGCGACAACAATAAGCCCCCGCTGCATACGTGACATGGCCACGTTCAGTCGATTTGGATTGAGCAGGAACTCTGACTCGCCCTCTATGAAGTCGGGATCCGAGGCGGTCGCTGACACCAGTATGACTGATCGCTGGCCTCCCTGATATCGCTCCACTGTGTCGCACTCGACCCCTTCAATATAGGTATTAACGAGACCACGGTGTGCGTTGTGGGGCGTGACGATACCCATTTCATCTTTTTCGTGCGTGGATTGTGAGATGGCCGCACCGATAGCTGCCTCTACGATGTTCGACTGACGTGACCCGTCTTCGTCGTGAACGATGAGACTCAATGCATGGGGATCATCCCCTGTTTCCGCGAGGATATCAGAATCACAGAGGATACGTCCGACGCCCTTACTTGCCGGCTCCGGCGGGCAGACGGTCTTAGTCTCCTCTGAGTTGTATTGAATCCCATCTTGGGCGTAGACATGTGTTTGAAGAAAGTCGGCAACATCGGTGTGACATCGATAACTTTGTTCGAGTTGGTAAAGTGGCAGGTCGGCGGTTCCCTGAATAACGCAGTAGTCCTCCTCAACACTCTCGATGGAGTCTCCTCGGAGCAACCGGCAGTAATCGAGTGCCGACAGATACGGCACTCGCTCCTGAATGATTCGTCGGCGTTCGTCCTCCCACTCGTGTTTTTTGACTGGTGGCATCTGACGCTGATCGCCAGCGACCATCACCTGTGCATCGTCTTTGAGGAACGCTCCCGTGGTGAGGAACGATGGAAGGCGCATCATGCTTGCTTCGTCGATGGCGAGAAAATCGAAGAACGCGGCGTTTCCATCGAGCCATTGTTCCGGTGAGAGTGACTCGTTAAGGGCGATGTCAAGGTTATCGATAAGTTTGTACATTCGGGCTGGCGTCGCAAACACCAGTGTGGGCTGACTCTGTGTCTCGCGAATGCGTTCGACGATCCGGCGAAGTGTTTCATGATCGCCATGGTAATCGAGATACGTGACGTGTTCAAGCGGCTCATCAGGCTCGTCGGTTGCTAACCGTACCAGTTCGAGACCGTCAAGAAGGGAATCACAGCCGGTATCGGACGGCTCGTTGCCGTGATTGCGGTAGCTGACGAGTGCGTCATGGACCTCTTCAAGTACCTCATCAACGGCTTTGTTAGATTCACCGCCAACGAGACCTACGCAGCCGCGATCAGCCGAGACGAAGCCTCGTACTCGAGCGAGTGCGGCGTGTGCAACCGCACCTGATGTTTTGCCGGTTCCCGGTGGGCCTTGAAGAAGCGAGAGACGTGTGGTACAGTCAGCGATGAACTTCTGCTGTTCGTCGTTCGGTGTATAGTCAAGATTTCCTGGTTCAGTTGCCCAGTCGAGATACTCTTCTATACCGGGCTTTGGAATCGAATCGGTTGTTGGCGTTCGAATACGGCCGTCCGCAATACCGTCGATGAGCTGGCAGAGTGGATTGTTGTCCGAGTATTCGAGGAGATCGTACGACCGTTGGGCGACAATATCGTCCGTCTGTGGGTCGAGAATGAACAATTTCTGCTCAGCGAATAAATACGTATTTTCCCCTTCCTCACTCGGATCAACCGTCCACGACCGATGTCGTTTCGTGAATTCATGATCCTGTGTGTATGATGGGAACGCAGTTAGGTGAATTTCGTAGTTCTCGATGTCAAGGTTCTCGACAGTTACCCGCGGAGCGTGTTCGATATTCCATGGGTTCGATGAGTCACGCGGTTTGGCCTCCCTGGTCATTCGATTGGCAACCATCCACGAACCCATGGTGGATCCCTCCGCTCCCTTCTGGCGGCAGGATTGAGCAACGCGACTATCGTCATCGAACATTTGGTCGTATGGTAAGCGACCGTCGACGTGAAGCTCGCCGGTGTCGTCATTCTTCCAGGCACTTTCGACAATAACGGGAATCGCATCCCCACGCCTGATTCGTTGTTTGAGTGGAAGGGCGTACGATTGAAGTTGCTCACGTCGACCAGTACTGTATTCGAGATCGAGAAACTCTGCTGCCGCACGAGCGGTATCGCTTTCATCAAGCGTGAAATCGCGAATTTTATGTAGCCTGATCGATTTCTTCGGCAGGTTGGTATTCTTGTAACGGAGCGAACGTTCGATGTGGGCACAACCGTGGGCGAACCGAATCACCAACTGTTCGATATCTTCCGGAGTGATACGTACGCGCTGTTCATCACGATCGATCCATCGAAAGGGCTCGACAGACTGGTAACTGTCGTATTCTTCTCGTGTTTCTTCGGTCCATGTGGGCGTCAACACATCGTGTGCCGCCCAGACATATTCGAGCGGGAGAGAAGCACCCAAGCGTGGTCGGGTCGGATAATATCCATCACGGTTATCGGCATACATCCCGAGTCCGGACTCTTGCCGTTCGTACGGCACCATATAATCAAAAATTCTGAAATTGAACGCTTCTCGGAGATCAATTTGTTCACCATCCGAACGCGTATAGGACCAATCGCCGCGATAGAGTACGTCTTCGTCGGCGTTACAGATATCGAGAGCGGGAAGCAATCCAGCAGTTGGGATGCCGAGAGCCTTGCGCTGACGGAGATCATTCTGTACGATGGAGACCATCGCCTGATCGTCATCGTCGTGAATGGCCGCTCGCAACCCGAGGAGGTCACGAACTGGATCGACACCGCTGACCTCCTGCCGAGCGAGTGCTTCAGTAAGTGCATCGTATTCCCTGTTGCTGAAGAAGTAGAAATGAATTGGCGCGTAATCACTCTCCATTACCCCTCCAAGGGTTTCGATACCCTCGAAAAGATCGGTAAGCGCATCCTCAAGGACGTTCTCTTCAAGCGCATCCGCATCGGCCATTGATTGGGACACATCATCCGCGAGGTGACCAAACGTTACTGGACCATGATCCACGGCATTTGTTGCCGAAATATACCCTCCAATAGCGTTGAGGCGATCATATCGGTGGTCACGCTGCACATTGAGGTAGATGCGGATCATCGACCCTCGTTCGATAGGTTGACTGAGGTCGAACGGGGGATCGTCGTCAGGAAGCCGTCCATCTCCGCTCCCTAGCAACCAGGTAGGGTGGTTGCCATCGGTCGCAAAAGGATTATCCGGAGCAATGCGTCCGAGATATGATTGGGCTTCTTGAATATAATCGTCAAGCTTCTCTCCGATACCAGGCTCATCTAAGAGCGCCTGATAGGTGTCTCGATCACTTGCAGTCAATCCCTCGAACTCGTATGGTCGCGGATTGTCCGGAGGATAGGCGAGTTCCGCAAGATCTTCGATAGTATCCACCCCATGCTCGGCGAGGATTACTTGGTCGCCGCGAGTGAGTCCGAGGAGAGCGGATGAGCTTGCTTCGACGGCATCGGTGAAACAGGCTTCACGGTAGCCACAGTCGTGGCACTTCGGCCCGAGTTGGTACCGGACTTCTTCGGGTGCGCTTTCGTGAAGTTCGTCAAGCGAACCGGATTCCTGCAGTAGCCGACGAACATCCACTTCTCGATTCTGGAGATCGAATGATGGAAGTTGATTCGGGGTTGCGCCAGTGATTTCTTGGTCTCGGACGATGATACCACCCTCAATTACATAGGGGAAGTCAACATCGGCATTCTCGAGAAAGCGACGCAAGAGAAGCGTATAGCAGGCAACTTGAATCTGCTGATAGGTTTTTTCGTCGTGTGCAGCTTTCACGTCGAGGACACGCAGACGAAGACCTGGTTCGTCCGTCTCATTGTCTGGATCGTCAGGCGGGAGTCGCCAGCAGGCGAGGATATCTGCGTCACCCTCAACTGGCCACGCTTCAAGTCGATTTCCGAAACGGGCTTGCGCGATGAGAAGCGGTGTAGTCGTCTTGGGAAGTTCGAGTGCAGCATCGAACGCATCAAGTAGCGCGGGTTGGGCATCCGTCCACGACTCGATATGAGAGTGATCGCAAAAACCGTGTGCGTGGGTGTCGAGTGTATCGAATACTTCCTCTTCGAACTCGTCGCCATCCTTGGCAAGCAAGAGATTGAGTGGCCGAAAAGCCTCCTTGTAGTCGTGCTCACGGCTCCGCTCGCGCTTGTATTCATCATCGAATTCGTACTGATACCACTGCGGACAGCTGTTGAGCGAGACGAATCGGCCTAATTTCGACGGTTGAACGGATGGCTTCTCTTGGATCAAGGATGAAGCGGAGTTCTGCCCAAAAGCCATTTCGTTGATGGTGTTTTTACACGCCGATTTAAAACTGTTTGTGATGGTTCTGATGGTGTGAAACCTCTAATCACGGTCATGAAATGTGGAGCTGATGATTCGCCCGTCTTGCTAAGTGAGTCGAATCACCATAGGGCAGTTGATTTGCTGGTCACAGAATATGCTTCGTGAAAACCAGACAGTAGAGCAAAATGAGAGCGTGGTCGGTGTATCCACCGCCTCTGTAGGGCGGGTGGATTCGTCTCTATCATCAACAGTATCTTCACCAAACTCATTTTGCGAATTGCGAGTGGGAATTTTCGGATACGCTCATGTGTAGCACATTGTTGATCTCAGAGAGCGGCTCGAACGGCGTGTTTGAGCGCTTTTCGACCGGGTTGGTCGAATAGTTCTCTGCGGAGCTGAAACGCCCGAAGATACTGCGTGAGCTTGTCTTTTGATACCCCTCGATGGGGCGAGAGCCACGGGCGCAGCAGCGACCCGTGGCTCTCGCAGGTGTTGACGTGGACCTTTCCGTCAACGTACTCACCATCTCCGTGGATGACGCATTCGCGGTCGAAGGCAGCATCTTCCTCAAGCGGATCGTACGCCCGAAATCCGTCGGTATAGACAGTTAGCGACTCCTGCTGGCGGGCAGCCAGCAGGAGTCGGATCGTTGATTCGTCCGCCGTTTTCGCAGGCACCACGTGGCGCTGGCCGGTACCACGATCAACCAGAACGAACACTGGCGGCTTGTCGTCATCATAGGTTCCACGCCCGCGCGTAGACAGGCCACGCGAGCGCGACGGTCGGTCGCGCTCGCAGCCTTTCTTGCCGGCAGAGACGTACACTTCATCGATCTCGACCGGTCCAATGAGATCGAGAGCGGGCGCGTCCAGCGCTCGCATGAAGCGCTGGACGCGCTGGTGGATGGTCTTGTAGGTGACGTCAATCTCACGCTGAAGCTGTTGCAGACTCGTGTTGAACCGCAAAAACGCGTAGATCGAGAACAGCCATTTTCGAAGCGCGATCTTCGAGTGAGCGAAGATCGTCCCGGTCTTGTCGTTGAACGTGCGGTCGCAATTCTTACAGAGATACCGTTGAAACGGCCCATAGCTGCCGTTCTGACCTGACGGTCAAGAACGGCAGCGAGGGCACTCGACACCATCACGCCAGCGTACCTGTTCCAGCAGGTCCGCTGCGAGCGATTCCGACCCAAACACGTCGAGCGGAATCATTTGTGTCGGGCACCGCTGTAATGACTAAGACAATTTTTGAAAGTCAAGGAACTTCTCACACCAGCTTTTTGCATAGCTGACTCGATGCGTTATTTGCTCGAACACATCCTGGACGAGATCCTTGAATTCGCTCTCATTTTCGACGATGATTGGGCACATCGTCCACTTGAGTTGGTCCCAGACTTTCTCGATCGGGTTGAGATGTGGTGATCCAGACGGGAGGAAGATGAAATGGCCGTGTTTAATCGCATGAGGGAAGCGGAATCTCCTGTTTTGCAGCCTCCTTGATGTTGTACACCGCACACATCAACGCGATCTCACGAAATTCTCGATACCATGACCGCGCTCGCAGGGCGACGCCCAGCGAGCGCTTGACTGAGGAGAAGACGGTTTCTGACATGGACCGCTGGTGGTAGAGATCGTCGTCAATCCGGGCGTTGTGGGCGTGATCGTAGGGTTTGTTGATGCAGTGCTTGATCAACGGTCGGAGGTCAAGATCCTCACGGAGGTACTCACGCAGCCAGGTGCAGTCGTAGCCTTTGTCGGCGGTGAGGACCTGCAACTCGTCCGCCTGCCGGCGGGCGAGTTGCTTGCAGATGTCGGCGTCACTTCCCTCTCTCGTGGTCGTACAGTGCAAATCAAGGATCACGTTCGTCTCTGTATCGACGAGTTTCGTGGCTTTGAGGTCCTGTACTTCGTATTTGGTCTTGTTGCAGTACGAGCGGCTCGCAGGCGAGCGCTCGAAGAACGTGGCGTCGATCGCTCCAATTGGCCCAGTGTTATGAAACTGAGCAGACTGTTGGAGAAGGGTCCGGCAAACCCCCATCTCAATTCTATCGAAGGCGAGACAGAATGTCGATGGATGCGGGAGATCGGCCGGTTCAAGGCCGATCTCCCGCGATATTCGTGGCATTTCCGTCAGTAGATCAATCGTCATCCGGTAGGTCGTATCGAGGTAAATCCGGAGACAGTGGAGCGATATCATCGCTGCATCGGTGAACCCGCCGCCCCCTTCCGGGGCGGCAGGTTCGTCCCAATCATCGGCAACCCTTTTGACGGCGAAGACAACACGTTCGGTGAAGCGGAAGATTCGCGTGGACACACTTCGCAGTCTTCCGCTTCAACTCCGTCATTCTGGCGACCTGATCCGACGCCTCCTAGCGATTAAACACGGCCGATGAAATCGATTCCGAGCTGATGAGCGCGCTTACGCGTGTATTCACAGATATGCGAACCGTGCTTATCCAAGACGAGCAGAATCCGCTTGCCGGGATTCTGCTCGCGGATCGTCTCCAATACTTCGCAAATCCGTTCTTTCGTCTCGTCCTCGGTGAATTTCACGAGACTCTCACCGTTGAGCGCGTAGAATCCCACCGCAGAATCTTCCGTCTTGACTAATGGTCGTTCAACATGTGGATCGTCGACGTACCAGACACGCCGCGAATTATCGTACGGCTGGGGCTGTGAAGCGTCAAAGAATCCGACGACGGTACCGCCGTCGGTACAGACATCCTCGTCGACGACCCATCCTTCTCCATTCTCGCCCGCACGTTTGTTGTGTGGCTGCTCGCTCTCGTCGAGCGCGTCATCGACGCGCTCTTCGAGCATTTCGTCCGGATTCTCCGGTCGATGTGGACGCTTTGGCCGCGGTTTCGCATACGAGAGCCCGAGCTTCCGCAGGAACGTGCCGAGATAGTTCGGGTGATACTCGACGTCGAATTCTTTGGCGAGAAGGTGCTGAATCTCCTGTGATTTCCAGGGCTGACCGTCACGCAGGAGTTCAATGAGTTCGTCTTGCTCGTCCTCGTCGAGTTTCGGGGGCCTGCCGCCCCCGAAACTCGGCATGAGTGCGTCGAATCCGCCGTCATTCCAAGCTTCTGCCCACCGACCTCCCGTCGCTGGTGACCGTCCTACTCGGTCAGCAGCCTCTGGAATAGTATCGCCTCGGTAGAGATTTTTGACGAAGCCGATTCGCCGAAGACGGTGGTCGTCTTCGGCTTCTCGAAGCAGTTCGTCGATTTCTTCCTCTGGTAGATGGCGTTCGATCTCCGTTCGACGCGAATTCCCCATTACCCGTGCATCACGCTCAACTTTCAAAAGTTTCCGGGAGCATTAGCGCGGTGCCCTTGCCCTCTTCGGCTCCACAGCGACAGCTGAGCGCTATCAACAATCTCCTACAGATGAGCGTTTCGGATATATCATCTCACGGTTTCCCGCTCCAGACACCCTCAACTCACAGTACATCCTGCCACTGTATAGTGATTTACTAAACCCGAGACTGAATGCCTCATGAACTGTTCCTGACGCCCCCTCTTCAAACTGAATTTCACTCTGCTGTCTGAATTTCTGTTCGTATTTCTGCCAATTCAGATTTTACTTCTCCTTCAATCTCTTCCAATTCTTCGTCAATCTCGTTTGCTGTCTTCCGGATGGATGTAGTTTTCTTTCGAATCATACTGAAACGATCTATTGAATCACTTACCTCGCCTACAGCGTTTTGGACGGCTTCGGGATCGAAGGCGGTTCCAGTATCAATATATCCTTGGACTGTTCGTGTCTTGGCCCAGTTGTATCCAATCCGAAAGAAGCCGGGCTCAACGTTAGTATCTTCAGTTTCGCTGATCGCGATTGAAAGTCGTTCAGGGTCAAATTCATGGAAGTAGCCGACCTTGTCCGGTATGTATGACTCACATTCGAAAACAATAATTCCGTAATCGGCATTCCGATTCTCAACAGCGTCGGCAATTTCTTCTTTAATATCACGTTGAGAATATCCCTTGTCGCTCTTGGCTTCAATGACAATTCGCCGGCCAGTGTCGTTGAGTGTGATGACAAAATCACCGACTTTTCGCCCGGTGATTTCACCGATTGTATCCCCGGTATATTCCACCTCATCACTCGTGTTGTATACAAGATTTGAGAGGATATCTTCGATACGATCCTCGAAATCTTCACCTTTCAGGCTCGTCTTTTGACGCAGCTCGTCCTCAGTTTTCTCAGCAGTCTCCTGTTCCTCGATTTTGTCTCGGAGTGATCGAATCTGGTCTTGCAGCGTCTGCTTGAGCCGGTATGTTGGCGTCCCTTCTTTGTCAGGATCCAGTGCTTGCTTGATGCGTTTACCATCCTCACCCAGCTCTTCGTCAAGACGCTCTGTGAACGGACCGTCCTCACTGAATGCTTCTTCGATGTGCTGTTCAAGGTAACCATCCTGCCCAAGATGGTCGTCGAATATCTGTGGGACATCACCATCGTCGCCGAATTTTCTCTCTATTTCCGCTTCGATTCGGTCTATTTCCTCCTCCATATCTCTCTGCATCTCAGAGAATTTTCGCTCAACGAATTCCTCTTGTTGGGAGGTTTCTGCAAGTTCCATCGTCGTCATGCCGACGCGAAGCGCTCGCTCAACGGCATCCTCCCGCGCTTGATCATCGTCAAACTGTCGTAGATGTTCTACGACCGTTGAATCTGTTACTTCGAAATCGCTAATACGAACCTGATTATCTGTAATCGTAACGTGAGGAACTTCTTCGGTAGCCATAGTCGGTGGTTCCCATCGCGTCGGCATAGCAGGATGATTTGGACGCGAGATATGCCGAGTGGTAGTCATAACTGGACTGGAGACGGCCGTTTGAGGAGCACTCACGCCGGTGAGTGCTCCGGAAGTCGCTGAGAGACTGTCCACAGACCGGAGCAGCCGCTCATCGCGGTGGTGAACGCTGGACGCGGGCACGCTCAGCCCGCGTCCAGCAGGCGGTAGGCGTCCGGAATGCCGACGCCGTTGGTTGGAGCTTCCCAGCGACGTTCGAGATCCTCGTCAAGGTCATGCGCGATCCATTCGCGGAAGACCTCGAAACGGAACCACGTGGGCAGTTCTCGCCCGCCGCGTCGCGGCTGGGCGAGAACACCCCAACGCACCACCAGCCAGAGGTTCCGCAGCAGGAACCCGACCAACACGAACAACAACCGCACCGTCGGGTCCCGCGTTGTGGTTTTCGCTCGTGCTTCGCGGAAGGTCCGGAAGCTCGTCTCGATCGCCGAGCGCTTACGGTAGAGCGCTTCGACCTGTTTAGGCGTGCGATCGGCCTGATCGCACGCCGCGTACGCGCGCACGAGCAGTCCGTTCTTCCCGCGCTTGCCCTGCTGGTAGGAGACACAGACCGCGAGCGGGAAACGGAGTTCCCGCTCGCTGCCCTTGTACATCGTGTACTCGCTCCAGTAGGAAATACTCGTCTTCAGCGCCTTAGCGAGACGCTTCCCGCGTCGAACGACCGGAACGATCGTCGGAGCCGTCTCTTGGAAACGCCGGATCGCGGCTTCGAGGTAGAAGCCGCGATCGGCGAGGATACAGGCGATATCGAAGGGAAGAGCAACGACGCGGCCGAGGACGCGCTCGGCCGCGTCAGCTCGCGATTCATCGCCGCGAACCGCGGTAAGCGCGACGATGAGCGGCTTGGAGTGAGCCAACACGAACGCTGCACAGTAGCGATGGCACTTGGTCGTGCCATCGCGAGGTGTCGTCGAGCAGAGTTCGGCAAGTTCCTTGTAAGGATGGCCGTGGTAGCGGTTGTCGACGAAGTCGAGACAGATGATCCTCGGCCCACGACGGCCGAGGATCATCGCGGCCTGCTGTGCGAGGAGGTCGTTGACGATCTCTTCGAGGATCGTGGCAGGGATGGTGTGGAGCTGTGTGAGAGTGTAGTCGTCGGAGTAGGTCTTGAGGGAACTGTCGGTGACGGCCTTGGTCGATTTCTGCCCAACGGAGGCGCGCGTAACGGTTCGCCAGATGACCTCGGGGTCGAAGGTGTCGCCTTCGACCCCTGGAAGGGGTAACCACGCGAGGAGACTAACCGCTAAGGTTTCGAGGTCCGCGGCCGTAAGAACCGTGTCTGGATGATACAGGAATTGCATACACTCATCCAGACGCTTCCTGAGAATCTAACCTCATCAGTTGTGGCTGATGTCTGACTCGATGGGAACTACCGATAGTTTCTTGCCTCTATCAGGGTACTAGGATAATAAATCTCACCCCTCACAGACACTACTGTAATAGGCGACGGTGCAGAAGTCATCATACATCCTGAATTGCCAATTCAAAACCCGCGAATCCTGCTTCCGTACCGCATTTTCAATAGAACATCTGTAAATACTTCTGCACCACCCTAGCGTGGAAAGACACTGACAAAGCTTTAACCGACATCGCCGACCTTGTCTGTGCGTGCCGTTTCCCCGCATCAAATCGCCACGCCAACTCTACGCCGAAGTCAAATCGTACGACCGGGTGATCACCCCGGATGGACCGCTTGCGAGTGCCCTCAACCGTCACCTCGACCGCTCACATCTCGGTCCGTTCGCGATCCCACCACGTCGCCTCGCAATCGGTCGACGTCAGGAGTCCGAAGACCGTCTCGCTTTCCTCGAAATGCTTGATCATGAGGACATCTCGTGGAAGCGCTGTGCATACGCGGTTGGGAACATCCTCCAGTGTTGGGAACATCAGCGGTCACACGACGCTATCTTCGAGTACGACGGCTACGTTGACGATGCCACTGAACGCACCGTAGAGCGAATCGGAAAACTCGAAACAGCTTCGATGAAGCTCGCAAACGAAACCATCGATCCGGATCTCGACGTGATCGTTGTTGAACCGGAAATGCTTACTCAACTCGAACGAGCGTATCTCCCCTCCAAGTACGACACGGTCGACCTCTTTACTGACACAGAGTTCGAGCTCCCACCGTTTCGCATTCATGATTCGTCGACGGCGATCGTGGAGACTATCCTCGATTCAATCACCGACGCGAACGCCGATAACGTCGGGATTGTTCTCGACCAGAAAAGCGAGTACTCGCCGCTTATCGAATCCGCGCTTGAAGCGGCCGACATTCCGTTTTTCGGCGGGCCGGGTTTCACCGACCGCAGCGAACACCGGTTATTCCTCCATCTCCTCCGAACCGCCCACCGCGGGAGTGATATCCGTGTAAGCGAGATCCGGTCGCTGTTGACGGTCTTCGATTGCGACGTCGATGACTGTGACACAGATAAGCGACTGCATGAGCTAGACGATGGAGATCTCGCGTGGCTGGTCGACTTCTGTCATGATATCCAAGAATATACGTTCTCAGACGCCCTTTCGGAATTTGAACGCCGTGCCGACAACACGCTTGATGTCTTCCGCGAGGAGCTAGAGACACTCACCATTGCCGATGAGTATGTGACGGAAGCACGAGTCGACGAGTTGTCGTTTTACCTCCAGACCTACGAGGTGCCGATCGATCGGGAAAACGAGGGCGTCCTGCTTGCCGACGCGAAGTCGGCGTCGTATGTGGGTCGTGAGGTCGTCTTCTACCTAGGACTCGACGATCGGTGGACACACTCGGCACCACGTCGCCCGTGGGTCGATCAGGACGCCCAGTTCACGCGGAACCTCAAGAGCTTCCAGCTGCTGTTACAGAGTGGCAACCAGCAACACTATCTCGTCCAAGACGCGACCGGCGGATCGCCCGTCACGCCGTGCCTGTACTTTGAAGAGCTACTCGAGGTGGAGTACAATCGTTTCTCTGATCTGCCCTCAACAAGCCATCAAATCCAAACTGCAGCACAAGCCGGTGATGCATTCGAGAAAGAACCTGTTGACGTGTCCTCTGAGCCGGTCGAGACGATTAGCAAGTCGAGTCTCAACACCTACGTGAACTCACCGCGGGACTACTACTTCAGCCGGATCGTCGACGACCCGGAGAAGGCGTATCTCACTGAGGGCAGCCTGCTCCATGACTTCGCGGAGTTCTACGTCAACCATCCGGACGCGGTCGACGAAGAAACACTATCGGAGGTCGTCGATCTCATGCTTGAAGAAGTTCGTCCCCTGATTCGTTCCGTCGACGAACGGACCTGTCGCACCGAATACCGTGCAAGCCTCGAAGCGATCGTCTCGTATCTCGACGCGAACCCGCCGACTGACGGCGCGTTTCTGGCGCCGTCCAGCGGTGGTGACAATGCCGTCGCCGCTCACTTCGATCGGGACGTCGGTGCGCCCGTGACTGAACACCAGTTTACTGACGAAGAACTGGGTATCAACGGAATGATCGACCTCGTTCAGTCACAGCGAGAACTGCTCGATTACAAGAGCGGCAGCGAGAACAGCGCAACCTCGATCGTCAAACATGCCGCGATCTTAGAGCCGACGGACGAGCCTGACTTTCAGACATTGCTCTATCTCACCTATTGGCGATCACAACTTCCGAGTGAGCAACTCTCATTCACGCTCTTCTACGTCACCGAACTCGTCGACGACGTAATTGCCGGCGACGTCGACGTCGACGACGCGCTGACGACAGTAACATACTACCCGGAATCACTCACAGAGCACGTGCAACGTGAGGAGTTCTTCGAGTATCTCCGTGAGGAAGGGGCGCAAAAGTGCCAGAAGATCCTTTCGAAGATTGACTATCAGACGTACGCCGCGCTCTTCGATGCTGCGCCGCTCGTCGAGACGACGGACAGCGACGAACTCATTGAGTCGGAATTCGGGCACACGATGATCGACCGGCTCGAAGCGAAGATTGGCGAGTACAAGTACGTAGCAACGGGGAGCAAGCAGCTAATGCGAAAAATCGCCGACCGGCAGAAGGGTGCATTCTTCAAAAGTGACCTTGATGTGTTCGAATCATTCGTCGACGAGCGACTGACAGAACTCAATCGACGCCGCGCTGGCGACGAGAAGTTCCCCATCGAGGGACTCGCCGGCGAGCCAAACTACCGACGGGTAGACAACCGGGACCTCCTCTTGGAAGGTGAACAATGAGCAGCGTCGACCCGAACCCGGAGCAACGCGACCTCATCGAGACGATCGACGGCCTATACCTCGTCGATGCGGGTGCTGGCACCGGGAAGACGTTCACTGTTACCCGGCGGTACGCAAACATCGTCGACCAGGATGGGGTCGATCCCGAAGATGTGCTGTTGGTGACCTTTACGAACAACGCGGCCGAGGAGATGCGAGAACGGATTGTGCGTCACAGTGAGTACGGGATGCGGGAACTCGCGAACGCGCCGATCCAGACGTTCCACTCGCTATCACACGACCTGCTCGACGAGTACGGACACGACGCACCGACATATCTCGGAATCGATGAGACGATCACTGGCTCGACACAGGTTATCGAAGACGAAATCATCGAACAGGCGCTGTTCCGTGAGTTCATCGGCCAGTTCATCGACAATCACCCGAGGTACGACGAGTTCTTCACGGCATTGTCGGAGACGACGGAGCTGCTTGATCTAATCAAGGAACTGTCCGCAAAGGGTGTGTTCCCCACCGCGGATGGCTGGTACCGGGACGGCGAGTCACACCTCGACGGGGACTTCGAGGCGTTCGAGACGCTGTTCACCGACCGGAACGAACCACGGAACGGCGGGAGCAAGCAATCGAAGCTTCGAAAGAAGCTCTATCAGTATGGTGAAGACAAGACGTACCTCCCGGAAGCGCCCGCAAAGTGGGAAATCCGCGGGGATGGCAAACAAGTCCCGGTAGACCTCGCTGAGCACGTCTTCGAGGAAGACCGAACGACACTCAAGCAGTTCGTCCACGACGTGTATCACGCCTATCTCGAGTTCGCGCTTCGGCGGAACTACCTGAACTTCGGATTCCTCCAGCTGTTCGCGTTCGTCCTCCTGTGTGAAGATCACGCCCTCAGAGAGCGTCTGGGATACGAATACGTGATGGTTGATGAGTTTCAAGACTCCAGTGAGATTCAGTTCAAACTCACGCTGCTTCTCGCCGGCACGAACAACATCTGTGTGGTCGGCGACTGGAAACAGAGTATCTACAGCTTCCAGTACGCGGACGTCGACAACATCCGTAAGTTCGACGATCGTCTCGAACGATTTGCCGCGGAGCTGAATCGGGACGCTGATCGAGTTACCTTCCCGACAACGCCGGTCGACAACAAGCAACTGACCCGGAATTACCGGTCGACGCAGTCCATCTTGGACTTCTCTACACACGCGCTGACTGCCCGTGCGGCAAAGAAAGAATCGCTGGATGTGGAGGCTATCTCCGAGAAGGTTACACCACTAACCGCCGATACGGATCGAGACGACAGCTACATCGAGGCACTCATGAGTGAGAACGAACACGAAGCGATCCTTGCGAAGATCGACGCGATCGTCAACAATGACGCTTATGCCGTCGATGGGGACGACGGCATATATCGCGCCCCGAAATACAGCGACATCGCCGTGTTGACGCGAACCCGCGATTTTGGTCGTGATTTGCTCGATACGGCGAGCACAGTTGGTCTGCCAATGGCCTACGAGGGTGGGATTGAGGTCTTCCGGACTGACGCCGCGAAACTGCTGTTAGCGTGGTTACGTATCCTCGAACGCGACGCTGAACGCGGGTGGGCGCTCATCCTCGAAGAAGCCGGCTACACGATTGACGAGGTGAAGGCAATCATCGAGCGTCAGGCGTACCCCGAAGAGATGGTCGCTTTCCGAGAGAACCTCCGAGATCTGGAGACGTTCGGCGGCGTCGCCCGGCGCGTGTTCGACCAGTACGACCGTTCGGGCCCGACCGCAGATGTCGTTCTCGATACTATCCAGTCGGTCCACGAGACAACGATGTTCACCCGTGGAGAGTTGATCCGATTCATCGAGGAAGCGATTGCTGATGGTAGTACCCACGATGTTCACGCCAGAGCAGGAACGAACGCAGTGACTGTCCAGACGATTCACTCAACGAAGGGACTCGAATACCCGATCGTAATCCTCGCGAACATGAACGCCAACAAGTTCCCGTCTTCCGGTGGAAACGGGAGCGATATCGCGTATTCCGATCCGATCGGTCTCCGGCAGCGGAAGGTGTACTCGGCGGAGGCACACGGCGTCCCGCACGTCTACGACAACTGGAAGACAGACATTCTGAATCGTTGTCTCCCTCAAAACTATGACGAAGAACGTCGGTTGCTCTACGTGGCTATCACACGGGCTGAGAGCCACCTCGTCTTGACCGGTGGTGCTGATCCAAATTCGTTCCTCGACGGGCTCCCCGTTGATGTTGAAGACGTTGATCCCGATCTGTCGACATTCGACTCGGCAGACGTAGGAGGTTCAGCGTATTCGGTTGATATTCCAGAGCCTAATGGGCCAACAAGCTACTCGCCACATACATTCATCGACGACGCCGTTTTTGAGGGGGACACTGGCGGTCGAGGAATAGAGTTCGGATCAGACGTCCACGAGTTTGCGGAACGGTATGTTCTCGGTGAGGCAGTCGAGCCCAATAATCCTGACAAGGAGCACGTAAAGGCGTTAATCGACTCACTCGATGGTGAGACGAGTGCCGAGATCGATGCGTTCCTCCCACTTACCGTCGACGGTGAGGAGGTAACGATCGGCGGCATCATCGACTTGCTCCACGTGACGTCTGACCGTGTCGAGATCATCGACTACAAAACCGATCTCACAACTCACGCAGAAGATGAATACCAGAAACAGCTCAGTATTTACTATCACGTCGTCGCCGACCAATATCCAGATCGGTCAGTCACTGCGTCGGTTTTCTACACCGATGATGGTACCCGTCATAATATCGACTATCTCGATAAAGCGGCCCTTCGAGAGCTAGTGCTAACCTATAGTGTTTAAACTACTTGTCTCGTCCGTTCTGAGCACTAGAAACTCAATGGTTGAAATCATGAGTTCCTTCGCTCCTTGTTTAGCACCTCAATCGAAGAGCACGATGAGACATACACTGTTAAAGTCCCCTCGAGTGAAGTCGATTATGAAGCGTTGTCAGCTGACGAAACGTATCGCGTAGCGGTTCTTGGTCTCCTCCCTCGACAGAGAAGTATTAATGTTTGTGATGGGGCCGGTTATCTTCGAAGCGGAAATCGACTAACGGGACGGGATAGCCAGACATTCCGGCAGGTTCATATCCCGCAGACCGGTGGTGCAAATCCACTACCCGCTATTCAGGGTTTCGCTGGACTCCTTCGAGAGCTGCGTCGACGCTCTCGTCATCAGCCTCGGTTTTGAGGTACCACCGCCGTCATTGCGGGTCTTTGTAGACGTTCATGACTCTTGGTAGTGATTCAAGTGATCTCTACAGATCGGCGGGACCGGTTCAACGCTTGTCGATAGTTGTGAACCCAGATACCGGTGTCAGCGTGGCGCTCTCGTTCAGTATGCATAGACGGTGCCGTAAGAACAAATTTGAAACGATACACCTAGGTATCGAAGATAGTATTAGCCTAGTTGGATACCATACTACATTGATGGCTACGAGTGACGAAGAACAGGACGCGCGAAGAACAGGAGAAGCAGCCTTAGAACTTATTCGTGTCATTGATCGCACTGACTTCGTCTCCCCAACTGATTACAATCGGGAAAAGGAATTTGTTGTTCGAAACAATACTAACGAGCCGAAGAATTATATCTTTCTCCCGCTAGAAAACTTTCGACTCAACCTTGAGGTCTTTGATGAAGATGGCACAAAGCTCAATTACTACCCAAACGACGAAGTTGAAGCTCTTCTCGAAGATGTAAGGGAAGATGAAGAAGAGGAATATTCACGGATAGAAGAGCGATTTGGTGAAATCAAATACACACTCTTCATTCAACTACCACCTGAAAGGCCGATAGGTCCTGGCGTACTTCGGAGTATCCAAATCACATTTGGACAGTCCGAACAGCCACAGTATCACCGTCTCTGGGAGCGTCCCCAAGTCAAAGGCTGGATAACAGAGTGGAAACGAAAATTCTTCAGAATTCCGTCGTTCATCGCTAGAGCAACTCGATATCCCGGTCGTCCACATTCAGAGCTATTCGTCGTCAAGGGACCATCTGAGTACGTGACTGTCGCAGAGAAGTCGACCAATCACACAGACCGTGACAAGTTCTATGAAAACGGATATGGCGACGATACACGAGTTTTGTCTACACATCTTCCGCCGGCGCAGGATAATGAATATACCTGGAAACTGACCTACGATCTCATCCCAAATAACACAGGACTCCTACTATTATTAGCAGGGTACTGGGGTGCTGCCATGGTGTCTGCTATAGGACTATTCGTATCCCAGGCAGCGCTCTACCCTGGATTCGTGGAGTCTGGGACGTTGACGGTAGCGAGTTTCACCCCGCAGACAATTGGCCGCTCTGTCTCTGCGGGAATTGTCTCAATCACGATTGGTGTAATATACGCGCTTCGAACTGAGTGGGCCGAGCGGTATCGGATTCTCTGTGTGGTTCCAATTCTGCTACATGGAGTCTCATGGATTCTCTGGGCGTTCATCAGTACAAATGGAGGGTGATATAACCAGAAGAGTATAAATACACGGGCAGTTAATCCTCGTTCATGAGCGGGAACGATGACTTCGAGAAGGGGCTCAAAGATAAGGCCCGCCAGCAAATCGTTAGTGTCGCGATTTCTGGAAGCAGTATCGAAACGAAACCGGGACGAGACCCTGACGAGTTTGCAGACCCAGAATAACACAGCGTTTCGTCTCTATTGGAAATCTGATCAACTCTTTCGCAGACCACTCCGTGACGCGCATCGCCGTCTCTTCCGGCGCTTGTTTGCTCTCGGTGAATTCGGCTGCGATCGGTATCTTCGATCCGGTCGAGACAATCGTCAGCCGTAGCCGTAGTAGTAAAGAGAGGGTGATTAAAACCCGAAGACAACTTCTGATGAACCACAAAGGAGGGAGTGGGAAGTGAACGTCGATGCTCAGTAGTTCGTGATATCCCGACCCAAGCACGCGAGTATACGTATCGTCGTCGGTCACGTCGGCGCTTCGAACCGGTGAGTTCACTCCGGTGATCTCGACTAGGGGTCCTGTAGCTCGCTGATTGTTACTCGTCCTTAGCTCTCTAACCCCGAGTAGATTTTCCGAAATCCCTAGCTCCCGCTCCCAAACAGAGTTTTCGACAGTCCAAAAAGAGTGCTGTCGAGACAGTCGACACAGCCAACTACTACCGATCAGTTCGCAATCAGACGTGCGACCCAGACAATGGGAATCACCGGGATTGCTAGTCCAGTGGCAAGGAGAATGGTCGCGATGATAATCTTCTCACCACGACTGGCATCGCCCCAGATCGACTGCCACATGTCGTCAATTGCTGTCGCGGTCCGCTGTATGAGTCCAGCCATACGAGACCTATCAGTAGAGCAATTGTAAACCTTCCCGCTGCAGTGAGATGATGTTGCGGACGGGAACGTCCGCCGACATCGATACCGAACGAAGATTCAACATCCGCCCCATCAACCTGCCGAAATGTCAGGCTATCCCATCCCGCTATCCAAGTGTCTCTACGAGATGCGAATAACGGTTGTAACTGAGACGGATTGGTCAGTTGGTTGAATCAATAGTAACCGTACTCACGACCACCGCCAGTATGATCTCTAACCCCGTCTGTAGCTGCCTTTTCGCTCCACTCAGCCACTATCTCATCGCCTGGATCAGCGACAGTGAGTTCGTACTTCGGTTCTTGGCCGGAATCAAACGACAATTTCTCTAAGTGGATATAGCTGTCAGTATAGTCATGGCCAGTTGGTAGATACACCGGCGTAATGTTCATGCCGAAAGGCGGGTCAGTGACACGAGGTGAGACCGAGCAACCGGTGTGAGTGGTTCCTCCGAATATGATTGTGATTTCCCCACGCTCTCCCTCAATGAACGGGCTCGTTTCCTCGCTTAGTTCTATCTGATTTCTTGACCCGCCGGTCATGGCACGTGTCTCGATGTAGAAACAGTCTGCCTCGCTCGCATGGTTCACCGACTCGGATGATTCGAATTCGTGTATTTCTGGGTTGTCGTTGAGCCACTCCTCTCGCAGATTCGTATATTCTCTCAGGAACTCGTCGGTTAATTCCCGACTCTGATTCCAGGCGTACTCCCACCACTCATCGAACGTATCAATATCAGAATCCGTCAGACCAGTATCCGTGGACTGAACGGTTCCGACCTCGTAATTTGTGGGGATATCTTCGAGTGCGGAAGCGGTCATATTAGCGGATGACGCCACAAGAAACGCATCACCAGTCGCCTCAGACTGCAGGAACACGACTTTCGCATGGAATCGAGGACGTCGGTACAATGCTCTTCTGTTCAGCTCACCGCTTGGAACAAGAACACGTACATCAGCGTCGCCGCGATCAGCTAAATTACGCAGCGCGTCAGGCTCAGTGATCCCCTGATCTATTCCAATAATCCACTTTGACCGTACTTCATCACGCCAATCTATTCCAGAATCGTTTTCACAGAGACTGGAGATTCCGCCCTCAGTGGCGTAAGCAAACCCGGCGCGGACTTTTCTCAGTGAAGCAGTATCTTCGACCGCTTCGTGAATCTTCTCTCCAAGTTCGATGGGTTTGCCTGGACCCCCAGTTACGAACATGCATCGAATGACATCGTATCCGACATTAATTGTTGTGGTGGATGAAATCGCAGTGCTGTCAATGAGGGTAGCGTTAATCGCCGTCGCTCGGAAATAACTCTCGAACAACCTGCAACCGCTGCAGTTCCTTCAGCTCATTCGTGATCCGATTCCGCTTTTCCTCTGGAATCCCGTAGAAGTCGTACGCTAAGCGCTCAATCTCCCAATCATTCTGTGGATCGATTTTCCCCGTCCCTTCGCATGCATCACGCACTAATCCGACGAAACGCTCGTATTTCTCGACTTCTTCTTCGTCGTCGAAGTCAATCTCCGGGTACGGCAGTCCCATCACCAGTCCTTGTGTCTTGTATGGGTACGACTGCCACTCAATCTCTGAGCGTTCCTTCGTGTAGTAGTACAGCATCACACGGCTGTTAAGCAGCCCGAGAAAGTATTCTAAGTCGTACTGGTCAAACGGGTGTTCACGATCGTCCTGCAGTCTGAACACGAACACAACTTGCAAGCACCGTGCATCCGTGTAATCGATAAGTGCGTTGAATCCGAACCCGGTCTTGCGCAGCAAGATTTTTGCCGGCTCATACAGCGATTCATCTTCAAAGTCGATACCGGTGATTGAATCATCGATGAACGCGCGCCCAGTCTCCCGGTACCTCGTAACGTGCTCACCGAAATATAACTTCTTCCACTCATCACTCGGTTGGTGGTTCTTGATGATTTCTCGCGTCTCAATCGCGTCTTCGAACTCGTACTCGTGCTTGCAGTGCGTGCATGTCTTCTCGTAGTACCCGCCACCTTTCGAGGCAGCTCGTGACCGCGGATACGTGTCCCACTCCATACAGTTCGGGCACCGCATCACATCACCAGATTTTCCGATTTCATCACCGCGAGAATCGAATAGGACTTCTGACGTGTTCACCGTCTCAGACTGCATGATCTCCATGATCTCGTAGTCTTCCTCGTTAGCGAACGGTCGGAAATTGTAATCCGGATCATCAAGGATTCTCTGCTGCGGTTTCACGTTCAGCCGTTCCTCAACTAAGGTTGACAAGGCAGCCCCGCCAGTTCCTTGCATCCGGTTACGGTCTTCCTTCCGAAGCACCGAGCACTCTACCGTATTCGACCCGTCTGATTCCTCCATCGTGTACTGCACAATCGATGTCCCCGACCATACATCTTCGAAAACGCCTTCACCAAGCTTATGCGCCTGATCCAAAGTGTGCTCCGTTGCTAACCACTTTCGAAGCGGCTCATGTTCTTCACGGAAAATTGAGTCTGGGATGATAAATCCGAGCGTCCCCCCGTCCGTTAAGATGTCTTCTCCGAGCTCTAGAAGTAACTCGTACGAGTCGTACTGCCCGTCAGCTAATTTGTACCCGTACTCATCGTGCTCAATCCACTGTCGAATATCATCAATGTTCGCTCCCCACGGCGGATTCCCCGCAATCACGTCGAATCCATTGTTTACATCGAACACCTGTTCAAACTTCTCGTCCCAGTTGAACGCTCCAATATCGCGGGCTTCCCTCTCACTAATGCCAAGAACGTCCGCGACTTGGCTCGGTGATCCATTCAACAAACTGTTGCCTCGCTTCACATTGTCTTCAAGAATTGTCGGGAGTTTCTCGCCTTTCCGTAGGGCCTTCAGCAACAAGTTCACCGTAGCAATTTCCGTCGCCTGGTAATCCAGGTCCACAC
Source organism: Halococcus sp. AFM35 (assembly GCF_051195015.1). Taxonomy (NCBI): domain Archaea; kingdom Methanobacteriati; phylum Methanobacteriota; class Halobacteria; order Halobacteriales; family Halococcaceae; genus Halococcus; species Halococcus sp. AFM35. The sequence goes on along the minus strand of NZ_JBNTJU010000023.1, from coordinate 13,812 downwards.
CGAACAAGTTATTCTCCAAGATACGTTGTTGATAATCGCTCGGAAGCGTCTGTGCGGCCGAATACGACGTTAATTCTCCGCTACCGTTCGCATCCTGAACTAATCCTTTGAATTTGTCGTAACAATCAACAATGAGGTCGTAGGCCTTGATCAAGAACGACCCGGACCCACAGGTGACGTCAAGGAATTTGATGGTCTCAATCCGGTCGAATTCCTCCCGAGCTGCTTCAAAGTCAGGATCATCGCCCTCTAACTCTGCTTCGACGTCGCTCATGATGCTGTCCAACCGATCGCCGAGCGTGGTTTCGACGATGTACTCAACGACCGGGACGGGCGTGTAGTAAATCCCGCCTTCACGCCGCTCATCGGCTTGCGCAACTAATTCTAAGTCTTCCTTGCCCTGCTTGTCTTGGATTGCGTGACCGAGGTAATCCTCGTAAATCGATCCGAGAACGTCCGCGTCCAGGTACGCGAAGTTGTAGTCGTACAAATCCTCAATAGCGCTCATGAGAACGTCGTTGCTAATTTCGTAGTCCTCACACGGGTGTTCAGCGAATAACTCACTGTTGTATACCGAGTCAAAATCCCTGAACGCGTTCTTCAGATCGCGGGAGAGCATCCTGACATCACGATTGATCGTCGTCTCATCCCACGATTCGGACATTTTGAGAAGAGTATCACGTGGGATAATCGATCTGTCTTCCGCGACCCGCATCACAACAAGCCGGTCAAGAATACGCTGCACGCCGTCCCTGAGCTCGTCCATTTCGAGATTCGGATGCGACGAGTAAACGTCCTGTGTGAATTTCACGCGCGCTTCCGACAACACATTCAGTATCTCGTCCGTAACAGTTTCCCGCTCACGACTCTGTTCAAGTGCGTCTAGAGACCCATCCCTGACTGCGAGTTTCGACAACTGAGCGAGCATCTCTAACCCATCATCGGTCGCATACTCGTCAACGGAGAGTTCAAACACAAGCCCGTCTTCGACGTGGTCTTTCGGGACGTGACTGAAGTATAGCCGCGTCGTGTCGAAATTCGTGAGAACAGCCCAATCGCACCTTTGGTGCCATGCGTAGTCGATTGCTTGCACAGCGAACGACTGGTCTTCTCCGCGCACACGACGTGTGTCGTCTAAGTCTCGCGCCGGGCGTTTTGCTTCAATGAAAAACTGCTCTCGTCCGTTCAATGAAAGCGCGTAGTCTGCGTCTCCAGCGAAAGTACGCTGTTCCGGAAGTACCTGATTCGATGTCGTATCCCACCCGAGGGCCCGAAGCAGTGGGTTGATGTATTGTTGTCGAACAGTAGCTTCATTCATTTGATCGCGCTCGTGACCAGATAAAGAGGTGAATTCATCAGCGAGAGATTTGATTTCATCTACGTCGATATTGGCATGGATCTGATCGACGGTGACACTCATCAACTCGTCAATATCTGCCCGGAGATACAAAGTTTCCGACGTAGTTGTCTCATGACTTGGTCTCGAGAGAAGTGATCACCAACGCTTGCGAACCTTCGTCGTTGGCGGTTTCGTCATGGAGTAGCGGTCGTCGCCAATCGCTGCGTTCTGAAGGTATCGTATTTGCGCTGGAGCAACCAACGTTTGATGCCCGTCAGCGAAGTAGGATTTGACCGAACGGTGGTAGGGATTTATTTTCATTCTCCTATTTGGTCCTCAATATATTCTTCAACAATCTGATTCGGTATCTCTTTCACTGACGAAACGAAGTATGAGCGTGTCCACAGTGACGGAAGTCCCATATTTCCGAACTCGTTGCGGAGTTCGTGCGACGTGTAGCCTTTGAGTTGCTGGATTATTTTGTTCGGAGCGAGCTTCGGATTGCCTGTGATGAACAGGTGTATGTAGTCGGGCTGAACTGCCAACTCTATAACCTCTAGACCAAGTTCGTCGGCTTTTGTACGTACGAGTTCGTCCATCCGTTCGGCCACATCATCGGTGAGCACTGCCTTCCGGTACTTCGGACACCAAATGAAGTGGTAATGCAAGTTGTGGACCGAGGTCCGTTCCTTGCTATATCCACGAGGCATTACTGATAGATAGAGCATACTCACAATAGGTGTTGTGCAAGTAACCAACCCAAATCCGGGTCCATTAAATCGCTAGACGGCGGTGTGATGGTGGTTCAATCGAAAGTGTCCAAAAGCTACTCCTTTCTGACCTCCCTGTCCAGAACCCTGGCTACCGAGACTGATCCTCTAATTGCGACCTTTGCACTCCTTCTCGTGTTTCACGCTTTAGAGTCTTGAGCAGGGATTCTTACAGAATCAGCACCTCTCGTCGAAGAACCTGACTAGGGGCATTGGAGTGAAAACCCACCTTCGGTAGTTCCCAACTGAAGTCTCACCATCTCATCTGAATCGGTGGGCTACCGAGGTAAACGTCGCAGTAGACCGGTTCACTGGAGCTCAGAAACGCTGCTGCGTACTCAACGGTCGCCAGTATCGACTTCTCACGAACCCAGCCGACAGCTGGTGCTCACGAAGGGCACCCCCAAGGCCGCGGGCTGGCCTCAGCCCGCGGCCGCCGTGTACGCATCCGGCACGCCAACCCCGTTCATCTCGATCCTCCACCGACGCTCCAACTCCTGCTCCAGCGCGTGTCGGATCCAGTCACAAAACACCGAGAACGTGAACTCTTCGGGCAGGTCGCGCCCGCCCCGACGCGGGCGGGCGACGACCGCCCACCGGAGCACCAACCAGAGGTTCTCTAACAAGAAGCTCACCACCACGAACGCAAACCTCACGATCGGATCTTGCGTCGACGTTACCGCTCGTGCGCTCCGAAACAGCCGATAGCTGGATTCGATTGCTGACCGCTTGCGGTAGCAGTGTTCGACCTGTGCAGGCGTGCGATCGCTCAGATCGCACGCCGCGTACCCTCGGACCACTTCGCCGTGCTTGCCACGATCACCGTTCTGATACGAGACTGAAACCGCGAGCGGGAAGCGAAGTTCCCGCTCGCTGTCCTTGTACATCCGGTAGGTGGTCATGTACGATTTGTGCGTCTCAAGCTTCTCTTCGAGCCGGTCGCCTTTCTCGGCGACCGGCACGACAGTCGCGGCGATCTCTTGCGAGCGGCGAATGACGCGCTCGTTGTAGAAGCCGGAATCAGCCAACAACAGCTCGATCTCGAAGGGATAGGCCTCGACGCGGTCGAGGACGCGCTCGACCGCGTCGGCTTGCTTCTCGTCACTGCGGACATAGGTCATCGAGAGCGTGATCGGTTTGCCGTTCGAAACGAGGTAGGCGGTGCAGTAACGGTGACAGGTAGTGGTGCCGTCTTTGGGGCTCATCCGGCAGAGCTCGCCTTCCTCGTCGAGATGGACGCCATGATAGGGGTTATCGACAAAATCGATGGAGACGGTCCTCGACCGCTCGGGGTCGAGGATCGTCATGGCCAACTGCATGAACAGGAGGTTAGCGGCGAACTCAAGCCAGCCTCGGTCGAGGGTGTGGAGCCAGTCGAAGACGGTATCGTCGCAGGGAGCCTCGTGGTTCTCGGCGCAGACCTCCCGAACAGAGGTCTGATTGACGCTGGCGAGGATAACAGCGGACCAGATGTCGCCAGGATCGAGGGGCGAGCCCTCGATCCCTGGCAGGGGAAGCTCTCCGATCACATCCGCCGCTACACCTTTGACATCCCACGCCGAAAGGAAGCCGTCTGGTTGGGGTAGTTTCAGCACATTCACTCAACCAGACATCTTCTCCAATCAGATCGACGCTTTAGCTCCGCCGCTCAACTCGATTGGGAACTACCGACCTTCGCTCCGAGCGAGTTGAGGGCTTCAGCGACTCGCTGAAGGTCGATCACTGCTACCGGGTCAAGAAGAATCAGTTCATGGACGACACTTTACAGCAACACGACTTGTGCCAGCCCGAGAAAGGCAAAAAAGCCCAGCACATCTGTCGCCGTAGTGATGAAGATAGTCGCTGACGTTGCCGGATCTTGTCCGAGACGATCAAGAATCAGCGGAATGAGAGCACCGAAGAATCCCGCGATAACGAGGTTCAGTATCATCGAGACGCCGATAACCAGCCCTAACAGCGGACTCTGATTGAATACCGCCGCGATGACTGCAACGAGTGCACCGGTAATGACACCGTTCGCCGCACCTGCGATGACCTCGTTGATGATCACCCGCGCACCGGTCGCGAGTGATACTTGGTCGAGCGATATACCGCGAACGGTCACCGCCATTGTCTGAGTGCCTGCGTTCCCTCCCATCCCCGCGACGACCGGCATATACGCTGCCAACACTGCGAGCGCCGCGATAGTGTTCTCGAACAACCCGACGACCGCCGCGGCTATGAACGCCGTTCCAAGGTTGATGATGAGCCATTTGTACCGACTCCGGATTTTCCTGATTGGCCCATCGAGCACGCTCTCCTCCTCGGCGACGCCAGTGAACTCGTAGAGGGTTTCTCCTGCTTCCTCTTCGATAAGCGAGAGCACGTCGTCAGCACGAATGACCCCGAAAATCGTGTTCTCCTCATCGAGAACCGCAACAGTACGCTCACGATTCGCCTGAAACACCTCAACGACCTCTTCTTCAGGCCAATCATAGCGGACGTATGGAACATCCTGGACGTACTCGGTAATCATCTCAGACTCCCGGGCGGTCATCGCTAATGTCGGTCCCGGCAGTTCGCCTAGCAGCTCCGTGCCATCAGTGATGAACACGGTCGGAAACCGGCCCGCTTGATCCTCGAAGCGACGGACGCGCTCAGCCACATGATCAAAGCTCGCGTCCGAGGTGACAGTGATGTAGTTGAGGTCCATCACCCCGGCGGCGGTCTCCGGGTCGAACTTCAGCAAGAATCCAAGCTTCTCTCGACGAGTGTCACCGAGTTTTTGGAGGACAGCCTCGCGCATTTGTTCATCAGCCATTCCGAGCACGTCGGTGGCTTCGTCAGGGTCGAGACCGCGAATGAATACCCGCAACTGCTCGCGATTCATGTCCGCAACCAGTGACTCCTGCACCACCTCCGACAGGCGGAAGAACACCTCTCGCTTGCGGTTCTGGGGAAGCTCTGTAAAGGTTGTTGCAGGCGTTGGAGAGGCTGCAATTGCCTGCTGGATATCCGTGAGTTGGTCGGCCATAGGGGATAGTCTCAACCGAGCACCTCAATGTTGTACATCGGTTCGTCAAGGCGTTCTGCTCGAGTTGCTGGCTGCCCAAGTTTCGTGCGAGTGGCGTACGAGCGTCTGACTGCTATTGGGTCAGGCATACGAAATCAGCGGGTGCTATGCTGTTTTTCAGATCGAAGTCGGGGTGTTCCGGCTATTCGATCTGCAAAACAGGATTGCATTCTTCTCGAGGCGTAGTCCTGTCTTGCACCGAAAACCGGTTTGATGGACCTCTGGACGAGCGCGATGAAGGCGTAGTCCTGTCTTGCACCGAAAACCGGTTTGATGGACCTCTGGACGAGCGCGATGAAGGCGTAGTCCTGTCTTGCACCGAAAACCGGTTTGATGGACCTCTGGACGAGCGCGATGAAGGCGTAGTCCTGTCTTGCACCGAAAACCGGTTTGATGGACCTCTGGACGAGCGCGATGAAGGCGTAGTCCTCAGTCGCCGGCAACGTACTGCTCGTCAAACTGTTCGCCAACCTGCGAGAGTTCGTCACGCGCGCTTTGCTCCTCCCGGAGGTTCTCTTCCAAGAGATCGGCAGCTTCCTGATGGCCGAGCTTGTCGGCCAGCGAGGTGACATTGCCGTAGGCGGCGATTTCGTAGTGTTCGGTTTTCTGGCCCGCTGCGATGTTGTATCGATCGAGCGTCTCGCCGTCGTTTTCCTGGGCGAATTGCTCGTGCTCGTCGATCAGTGCATCGACGACCTGCTCTTCTTTGGTCTGTGGCTCCTCGCCGAGCTCTTCGAAGACCTCTTCGAGCCGGTTGACGTGAGTCTGGGTCTCCTCATGGTGCTCGGAGAACGCTTGGCTTGCGCTTTCGTCGCTTGTTTGCTCAGCAAGCGTCTCCGTCGCGTCCACGAGCTGCTGTTCGGCGTAGTACAGTTCTTGGACACCTTCTACGAGAAGCTTCTCAGCTGCATCAGTAGTCATCTTTCTTTCCTCCAGTATCCACCTCGGGGGCCACCTCAATAGGCAGCAAGGCTGAACCTGCAAGCAGCGCAGCAACGAGCCCGAGCGTCTGAATGAGGATGCTGTCGACGGGCATCATCCAATCACCTGCCGCGACTTGGGGTCGCGGCGAAAACTAGTTCATGACTAGGGTGATCACCAGCGCCCCAACGACAATTGCCGGCAGGTCAATCAACAAGCCAGCAGCGATGACCACATTCAGAACAATCATTGCGACGTAGGACAGCCAATCTTGGCTGAGGTCGCGGACTTTCGAGCATAGCTCCAGCAAGTCAAAGCGAATCGAATCGTAGTCGGCAGCGTATCGATCGATTTCATTCCTGCCAGCTCGATAAGACGACGATACTCATCGGAAGAGTCCTTGGTCTGAAAAATACGAATCGTCTCTCTATTAGCGGTCAAATCCGGTTACGCGAGGCGGTCGGCGATTGACGCAGCGACGGGCAGACGAACAGTCTCACCCTGGTAGGCTTTGATCATCATGTACGCCCAGGCGACGAATCCGCCGACAGCGACGATGAGCCAAACCAGTCCCAAGATCAACCCGAAGAGGCTCCCTACGAGGAAGCCACCACTGCTTCCGCTGAACGTCATCATCGAGACCACCGTTCCAAGGAACGTCAAGGCGATATAGGTCACCGCAAGGAGACCGGTAAACGCCATGCTCTGGGCGGCGTGCCACCGCACGAACCGGTCTTCCTTCTCAATGAGATAGAAGATCAGTCCCGAGACGAACCCGAAGAGATACGACAGCGTTCCCGCGACATTGCTGTCCAACCCTGAGTTGTTCTCTGCAACTGCTGCCCCTTTTGCTTCTATACTAATGTCTTTTGTAGTGCTAGCCATTGGTTTTTTCCTCGATCTCTTCGGGTCGAAGGTGTCGAAAATCGTGGCCTGACGCTTTCAGTAACCAGATGACCGCTTCATCATATGTTAGCCCGCGATCTGCTTTGAACGAGCGCAGCTCATTGCGGACTTTCTCATCATGCTCGACAGTCGTTCGTCCCACAGAGTACTATAGGTCTCCATAGTATATAACACTATCTATAATTTCAATTATCTCATGTTAGGCAGTTCAAGGTATGGGGAGAGCCGCTGTACTTCCAATGAGACCGAAGGCAATTACCGTGATCAGAGAGTTCGCTGCTTGACGTGCTGCGAGCCTTAGTCATAGGCGTCAGAGTGCTTTATCGAACATCCCGATGGCCTACCATCCCCTCCCCCCCCCCCCTTCCACCGTCCCCTTCTCCTCGATGATTGCGACACATCTCTATGGAACCGCAGTTGCTCTCACCCCCGAAAAGCTTCGACACCCAATCGTGCCCGTCAATCAGGCCGGAGCCGCCGAGAGCAACTCCCGAACTACACTCGGTAATTCCTCGGCATCCGCCTCACGCAAGCGTTCGTCACCCAGCAGTAAGCGCAAACGTGGTCGTCCGACGTCGATTGGCACTTTCTCCGTCTCGAGCAGTCCCTGCTCTTCGAGGTGAGTCTTCTTCCGGGAGAACGTTGCCCTGCTTGCGATACCCGCATCCTCAGCCCACGTCGAAATATCGTACAGCAGCTGTTCGTGTTTCGCTGCGACGAGCAGGCTCAGGTCGACCTCGTCCAGTTCGTCATCTGTCTCCTCGGCCGACTCCAGTACCGTCCGAAAGTCCGTTTCTACGTCAGAGCCGAACTCCTCGTCAAGCGATTCCAGCATGCGCGAGTACGCCGGCGTCCGCAGATCGAACTCCTCGCTCTCATCCCATACGGTGGTCCAGCGCTCGCGCACTGCTTCGACGAACTTCTCGTCATTGGTCACCAGCCCCGCGCTATACTCATCCGGCGTGAGTAGTGAGACGACCGCTTCCTCTGTCACTACCAATGTTCCCTCCAACTCCTCAGCAGCAGCGCGCAGTTCCAGCCTCCCTTCTTTGAGCAATTGTGCCGCCGTCCCCGCCAGCACGAAATCATCGCGTAGCCACTTCAACACGTCTTCTTCGACGAGCAAGCGCACGCTTGGCGGCTCTTCGCTCTTGGCAAGTATCTCGACGAGATCCCGTGTTAACTCCTCGCTGAAACCCACTACAATCACCTCTCCACTCACCTCAGCAAGGATCGTTCGAAGGTTCTCGGTAGCCGATGGCCCCACCCGATCTTCACTGATCGTCATGGTATCCAATAAGTGCTGTTACCATATCCCCCTTCCGCATTATATTAGTGTCTTCTGAAGAGAAGGAATGTGGCAGAGACGCACACGCGACCGGTCTCGAAGTACCAAACATATCTCTCCAAACCCCCCCCCCCCCAGATAGGACAGAGGCTCTGTCTCATTCTTTCGCCTTATGTAATCTTGTGACAGCTCACGGCGCCAACTATACATAAGTCTGGTCGTCATCCCCAAGTGAGAATTCACTACTGGGATGCAACAATCACCTAGTCTCCGCAATCATCCATCTCAGCCGCTTTCTGCCGACGTCTCGAACGAACTCGCCGGCGAGAATTCGGTTAGTTCTTCGATCTCCTGCTCCAAGCGTTCGACTTCCTGACGCAGGACATCTGCCTCGGGATCGTCGCTGACCGCCAGCCGGTCTTTCAATCCCTGCAAGCGCGTCTCCTTACGCTCTTCGTCCACCTCGGCTTTGCGCACGTACTCGCTCTCGCTCACGTCGTACACGTCTCCCTCGGAGACTGGGACAACATCTAACGCCTCTTCGACTTTCGAGTGGTCGACGCCGAGCAATTGCTCGCGGTCGATACCAGTCTCCGCGAACGCGTCGAGTACTTCCTCGTCGTCCTTGAGCGAGCGGTTCCGCCGCGTCGTTCGCTGGACAGAGCCATACTGACCGTGCAACGGTCGGTCGTGCCCGACGCGCTCCAAGAGGACATCAGTCACGTCCTTTCGCAGGCCGTTGGCATTGCGCTGGACGTCCGACAGCAGCGTATAGAGGTTCACCAACACGGGCGTCTCGACGTCATCGAGAGCGGTCATGTCTTCGCGTTCGAGCGCATCAATCAACAGTAGCATGTCCGAGTAGACGTCGATCTCGGGCTCCTCGCGCTGGCTATCCTGTTCGTCTTCGGCACTCGCAGTCATCGAGAGGTGCGGTGCATCATCCAGCACGGCGCTTTCGTCGGCTTCGTCGAGTTCCGTTAGCGTGCTCTCGCGTTCGTCGAGCACGTAGCGGGGGTGGAGTGCAAGCACTGCTGCATAGGGTTCGGCTTTCGGCGGCAGCCGGGAGAGCTCGAAGCTATCGAGGGACTCGCGTGTGTGCTCGGCGAGCGCTTCGAACTGCTCGCGTTGCAGGGGTTGTGAGTCACCCGAGTCGACGTCCTCGATGATGATGCGCTGGTCCTGGACGTCGGTAATGCGGAATCGCGTCGAAGCCAACGGCGTGATCAGCGTCGCCTCGTCGGGCAGGTCCTCGCAGCGTTCGATCAGCGTCCCCCACGTCGCAGCGAACGGAATCGCCATATCTTGACTTAGAGAGCCGACATCTAAATAGCCGTGGGCGGCACACCGGATTTCGAGTGAAATCCCCGGCTCTTGCAATTGTTCTGCCTCGCACTACACCTCGATATGGAAAGGGATACCATGAGATGGAGTCGGCTTTCGAATTAGTTCTCGATTTCGTAGGAGGCGATCTCGCTCGACCCACACTCTGGGCAAAACTCGCTCTCAGGCCCGACACTCGTGCCGCAATTTCGACACTCACTGATCAACGTGGGTACCGAACGCAGGACCAGCCGTTTGAGTGTCTGTATCATAACTGAAAGGGAGGAACGTGTGACACTTCCTCCGAGGTCCGGACCTGTTCAGACCTCATCTCCGGAGTACCTTCCACATTATCATAGAGGTTTTCTAAATTCTCTGCAATCAAGCACTTAGAAGAATCTTCAGCCGGGTTTGGTGAAGTTCTCACTTGTCAGTTGGCGTGATCCGGACGGACTCTTCAATGTAATAGATATAGCCACGCTTCTGGAGTATCTCAAGCGCTGCGTTGGCGTCAGCTGCATCAAAGCGCTCGTCGGCAGAAATTATCTCAAGGGCCTCCTCTTTCGAAAGCTCCTCACCAACCCCGCCGGCCGCTTCGGTGATCAGTGCGAGCGTGTCTTCGGCGAACGGCGGTATCCGCCGCCCTTCGTTCATACTTACTCTTCGAACCGCCTGTATATCAATCTATGTTCATCAAGTGGGATTACAACTCCTCAAGATGCTCGATGCCCTCTTTCGAGACGTTCGCTTCGGTGATCCTCTCGGGCATCCAGTCGGGTTTGTCTTCGGGTGCGTCGCCGCGCCACGCCCATCCTTCGTAGATGTGGAGTTTCTGCGTTCCTTTCTCTCGGAGACGGAACTGACTGCGTGGTGCCTGATCTTCGCTCTCTGCCGGGTCGAACTGCCGAGCAGCCTTCAGCGCTGCTTGGCGTGGCGTGCTCCCGGTGAACACGCTCGTCTCCTCGCCGGTTTCCTCGCGCAGTGTGAAGTTTCGCTTGTCGCTTGCCATGATTCTCTCACGCGAACATAGCATGGCTATGTGATAAATGTACTCCCGTCAGGTGGTTTCTCTCGATAAATAGCTACTCTCCCCAGCCAAATACTGATTATTCATCTACAGAACTGTCCGCAGCGTCCCGCACGTCCGTGAACGCGAAATTTTCGCGAACATCGGTAATCTCGACAGTTACTTCGTCCTCAGGGCGTGCGTCGGGCACAATCAGTACGTAGCCGCGCTCGACTTTCGCTATCCCGTCGCCTTGGTCACCCAGCGAATCAACAGTCACCTCCCGGGTTTCTCCCTGTGAGACTGGTGGTTCGGGCATCGAAGCCCGCGTGTTCGATGACTTGTCCCGATTCTGCTCGCCACTTTCCGTAGACTCTGTCTTCTCGAGAATCACCACACGATAGGTCTCACCCGCCGAAACCTCTCCCATATCGAGTTCTTCTTGTGGGATCTCGATACTGTAGGAGCCTTCAGTTTCTTCGACCGAACCAGTGAACAGGCACTCTAGCCGGTCAGGGATCTCGACCATTAGAGACTCTCCGTACCGGCAGTGTTCAGTCTCGCTCTCATTGAGCAACCTCTCGAAGAGTGAGCATCGTAAAGAGATTCTCTATGCATGGACTTTCAGGCCTCGGCTTCAACCGTCACGTACTGGTCTTCCCATTCACGGCGCGCGTCGATCTCGCGGTGGCCTCGCTGGGTGACTTCGTAGGAGTTCGTTCGCTTGTCGATCTGGCCCTTCTCAAGCAGTCCTTTTTCGACGAGTGTGTCGAGGTTCGGGTAGAGGCGTCCATGATGAATTTCGGTCTCGTAATAATCGTCGAGTTCGTCTTTGATCGCAAGTCCGTGTGGTTCGTCGTGTCCGGCCGTCACGTATAGCAGGTCGCGCTGGAAGCCAGTCAGATCGTACATATCCCAAAGGTGGTTATTCCACCAGTAAAATATATCGATATCGGGTAAAATCTATCACTCAGCCAAACTCGCTACTGGATTCGTCACTTACTTGTCGTACAGAGACGTCTGACTGCTATTGGTTTCTGCTTCAATACGTTCCATGCATTCCATGCTCCCCATTCTTTCCATGCTTTCCAAATTGGCTGGAGAGACTATACCGACAGTTCTTCCATCACTTCCATGATTTCTTTGCTTTCCATGTTCTCCATACGCTCCAACCCAAGTGCGATAACAACTGGATAGTAGTGACGAGTCTTCTTAAACGATATATCGGCGTCCTCAGATAATTGGAGATCCGCTCGCTTATATGCAGTTGACAATTTGGTATCAAGATCGTCCGGCAGATAGATGCTCGTTGCGTTCCATGCTTTCTTTACGTTCTTTGCTTTCTGTGCTTTCTGTATGTCTCTCGATGATGCTGATTCACTGTCTCCAGATACTGCCTCACCTCGTTCAGTTGATGAGGACTGCTCCGATGATGTATCGGAATCGAATCGCTGTGCAACGCGGTTCTGTACCTCATTGGTAGTATCTTCATCGGCCATCGGCGGTCACCTCCAATTCGCTCGCAATTTGGTTATAGACATCCACCATGTCATTGTCTTCTGCGTTCTCTCCGAAGATCGAACCACCAGCACCTAGTGAACGTTTGATAGCCGCTCTATGTCGAACCTCAAACACAGGACAGCGTCCCTCAAACGTATCGTTAAACCATGCAATCATGTCACTCTGTTCGTTGTCCACAGGATAGTTTACGTTCGAGATAACGACCGCGCGTTCAGAGATGTTTACCTCGTAGCGCTTTTCTAGCGTCTCAATCTGATTCAATAAGTGCTCTAATGCCAAAATCGAGGTCTCGTCAGCTTCAACCGGTACAATGATATTTTGGCAGGCTAGCAGCACATTGTCGTTGATCGGCCCGAGGCTGGGCGGGGCATCCACAAGTACGTAGTCGTAGCCCTCCAGCGTCTTGAACAACATCTGAAGCCGTTCTCGCGGCCGCCATCCGCTTGCGATGAGTTCTTGCTCTATCCTAAACATATCTACATTTGAGGACAAGACATCAAACTCTGGATGGTTGTCAACGAGATCTGCGATCTGGTACTCGGTAGGCTCTTTCAACGCATCGAAGAGCGATGGTGGATCGGCTTTGTACTTATTCTCTAATCCAAGTTTGTTTGTCAGATATCCCTGCGGATCCGTATCGACAGCTAGAACATTATACCCCTTATCCGCTAACGCTCCAGCAATGTTGATCGTGTTTGTTGATTTAGCTACACCACCTTTCTGGTTCGTGATACCGATCGTGGAAGTCATTGCGTTACATGCATTCCATGCGTTCCATGCGTCAAAAACCTATGTCAGACAATATTCAAAAATGCGATAGTTCGAACAGTACAATGGCAAATGCCAAAAACACACTACAGCATCCAGCGTAAGCAAAGGCCGCATTTCTCGATGACAATCGATAGCTGAGGAATGTCTGCTCTCAATAATTCTTTGCTTTCCTTGCGTTCCATGCGCTCCATACACTCCATGCTCTCAATACGTTCATCGCTTAATGGACATACTTATTTCTCTCTACTGCAACTAATAGAAGCAGATTTAGCCATCCGTCGCTGTCGAGATTCGTGCTGCTCGCGTCCCCGGAGTGAGTCTTGGTATGCGGACTAGTCTGAACGAGCTGAAGATTCGTACGCCCTGGAGGACGCACAACATTCGCGAGCGCTATCACGCACGGGGGGCAGTCCGCAAGCGCTGTCATAGCTCTCGCAGAATGCTTCGACGGCGCTCTCAATCATCGTCGAAAGATTGCCACCGAGACAGTTGGGCACGGTAGTTGCGCTGAGATTGCCGCCGTCATCGAGAGCTCGGCGTGCAGCTGCGAGAGCGGGGAGCACGTCGGTTTTCAATGTGGATCTGGCGTCGACGCTACTCACAGCCTCTCTGAGAGGTCGTGAGCGTTGGCTATTACCGTAACGTTCTCACCAGTCAAGCGTCTCCGCGGCTGCGAGAACGGCCGCCAGCGCGTCAATGTCGCCGACGCTCTCTTAGCTCTCTGCCTTATGTAACAGGCGCGCCATCTTTTGGCACTCTAAGCTACATAAGGCAATCCGGGGGCTGGAAAACTCGCCTTTCCAGCGTGGTGTTCACGTGGATATATCCACAACCATTCGTCTTTACCTATGGAAATTCTGCTGGCTAAGTAAACCACCGCTGTCAGTATAGTTGTTGCGGGGAACTGCTTGCTGA
>NZ_JBNTJU010000022.1:0-46578 GCF_051195015.1 Halococcus sp. AFM35 | reverse complement strand
GCAGCCTACACACCTTGTTCCAGTGCCCCTCACAGAGGTCTCGCTCCCTGTGGCTTTATCAACTCAGAACGCAACAGGGCTGAGAACCAACCGAGGCTTCTTCAGCGAATTCGTTGATGGAATCGGAAACTGTGCTGGCACGCCTATAAGCTGTGCACTAAGCAATACCAGGGCTGCTGGTGAGGGCCTTTACGAGTTCGGTGGAGGGTCCGGGGATATCGTTCCCTCTGGAGGGGATGTTGCGGCTGATGTCGCTAACTGGACGAAGGATAGAGCCAATGAAACTATCAGACCAGTTCTTGGTGTAGCAATGGAATTCATTGTTGGAACACCGACTCCGGAGAACACAGGCTGGCGAGGGATCATTGGGACGCCGACAAACAGTACAACCAACAGCAGCCTCTCTCAGGGTGTTTGGCAAACTGGGTATACCGAGGTGTATATTGATTACTCGTTTCTGTACTCGTTCGTATTTCTAATGGTGTGCACAATATCACTTATCGGGATTTATCCTTGGCAGGGACTACTTCACAGCTATGCAAAGTACAAAGTCGTAAGTGCAGTTGTCCTCGCAACACTCATACTAACGCTCTGGTGGCCAATCGGTACATTTCTGCTAAAGATTTCGGATGCTGTTGCGACAAGTATAGCTCCGAGTCCAACTGAGCTAACCAATTCGATCGGAAGTGTTCTCAAGGCAAGTAGCTCAACCATTCTATTGGCCCTTGGAAAAGCACTTTTCAGTATGGGGGAAGTGCTACTGTTGGCTCTTGTCTACGGTCTACGCTGGGGACTGCTTATCGTCGGGATGTTTGCGATGCCACTCATATTGGTTCTTGCACTTGTGGGTCCTCATCCACGACTTCGTCAGCTCGGTGCCACCCTTGCTTGGCAATTCATTGGCTTGCTCGTTATGACGTGGCCCGTCGCGTTCATGATGCGGTTAGGCTACGAACTGCAGTGGTCGTTCTCGGTTTCCGGGCTCGCTAACTTCGTTCTCTCGCTAGCGATGTTAGCCATCGGTCTCGTCATCCCACTGGTCATCAGCGTCTCGCTTCTCCGTGCGCCGCCGTCAATCACGGCTATCGCGGCTGGAGCGACAGGTGCCGCTGCAAGCATGTCTCTTCGTGATGACGATGACGACTACTATGAGAGCGATAGTGGCGACGATGAGTACAGTGATGGCGATGGATCCAACAATGACTCCGGTCCAGATAGCAGCTCCAGCCCCGGCATCGAACCACATTCTGGACCGACCCCTGCTGATCGGATTGCCGTCATAGTGAGTAACGGACGAACAGGTGGTTCTGGATCACCACATACGATTGCTGCTGGTACACCCGACGCAGGTTCCCAGCACGTCACTGCTCGGCAAGTCATCGATGTCCCGTCGAAGGACGATAGCAACGACCCTGTCTCGGCGACTAACCGACTTGAACAGCTCCAAAATACAGCTTCAGTGAACACGGCAGCGGCTCCGCTCCCTCAGCAAAGAAGTGAATCGGCACCCGTCGGTTCAGAGACGCAGTCAGTAGACAGCACACCTGCGCTCCCGGCGCCGGAACATGTGCCGAGCAGTAGCGAATCACCGGCTGGCGACCGTGAAAGAGTCGAGACTACCGAACGGAAGCACGAACAGACACGCGATGGTGGACGGACGGATGAGGTGAGCACGCTCGAGCAGCGTCGCCGACTCCATGACGGGACGTCCCAAGCAACTGAACGGTCGGCTCAAACTCCTAGCGAGGACGATGCAACAAGCCACACCAACAGCACCACGACAGGTCAGGCAGAGCCGACCATCACTCGAACTCACGATGGCCCAAGCACCCTTTCGGATGAGCGTTGGGCGGCGCTCAAACGTCGCTATGACGACCCGTCTGACGAGAGTGTCGAGTCCGACAGCGACACCGATGAGAAGCAGGGAGGAGACGGATGAGTTCTGAAAGCGGAAAACGGGTTCTCTCTGATTTCAGCCTCCAGCCCGAGATCGCCGGCTACAGCCACTTCGAACTCCTTAAACTGCTTGTTCCGACTGTCGCTGGCCTGTACTGCACGATCCTGTTCGTCCCTTCTACCTACGAAGTCGTCGGCATCGCTGTGACTGTCTGCATCGCTCTCGGTACCGTTGTCGCTGTAGGGGCGACTCCAGAACACATGACCGCTATCGAATGGGTCGGACAGCGACTCCGACACCGCACTCAACAACAGATCATGCTCCACGACAGCAACCCCGACGAAAGTGGCATCGAACAGCCGAGAAACCAGTCGTCTCTCGCCCGCTTCACACGACCGTTGCCGATCGGCGGCGATCACGCCGACCCCCAGCGCGCCCAAGACATCATACCTCTCGAACAACCCTACCTCAATACGCATGCGATAGAGAAGCGCGACGGGTCGATGATCGCTGCCATCAAAGTCACCCCCTCGAACATGTCCACGGCCGATGAGGGGCTCTGGGCCACCCAAGTTCGTCAGCTCGCCAGTGTTCTCACCTCTGCGGCGAACTACGAAATTCAGCTGTGCGACCTGATGCGTTCAGTCGACTATCAGAGCCGTGCGCGCGCCTACGAGACCCGTGCAAGCGAACTCCACGAACAGGCAATCAACCAAGCGCGCACCGCTGCTCCTGCCAGTACCATCGAGACTGATGCCGGGACCGATGCCGACATCGATATCGAGAGCGGGACGGGTGCGGGGACAACAAGTGACGACATCGGCAGCGATAGCTCGACGGACGATGAACTACGTCCACGCTGTCACGCACCGACCACTCTCGGTTCGCCGTGCCAGAACTGGGCTGACAGCTGTCCACACCACGAAACTGATGACTGGCCTCAACATGCGGGGGAGAACGGTGCAAGGAGTGGCCAAACCCTCGGATCCGATGGCGGAGTCGTCGAACGCGACGGCTCCGATCTCAGACCCAGTGAGGCCAACACTACTGGCATCCGCACACTTGCGGATATCGCCGAGGAACGGCGGGGTGTCGTCGATCTCTTCCAGGAGACTACTCTCGTCCGCGAACACTACGTCGTGGTTACCGTCAATCCATCGGAGGCAACCGCAAGCATCTCCACCGATCGTGGTGGGCTTACCTCCGTCCCGTGGCTCGGCGACTGGGTTCAACGGCGGCGCGTGAAGAAACACCGAAACACCGTCGAACACACCCGCACGATGATCGACATCCTCGAACAGCGGGTTGCCCATCTCGAGCGCAAACTCGGGAGGCTCGAGGGTATCAAAACCAATGCCCTTCCAGCTACCGAGTACAGCCGCGTCATCGCGGATTACTATCAGGCTGCAAACGTCTATGCCTACAGCGACTTCAGCGCGCTCGTCCGCTCCGCACCCGTTCCTGGCGGGAACGCCGACCCCGAGTGCGAACTTTCGTACGCGTATCTGGATCGAAACGCCGAGCGAACGAGCGCAGAAACGACCGGTAGCGATCAGACGGACTCACCCACTGCTGGGGACGGTGGTGGAGTCTCGATCCAGATGGACGGCCCCGGCTCGTTCCCACCTGCGAGCGTCGACCTCGTTACCCACCCCGACGAGCTACCGAACCACTACCGCTCACTGCTCGCCCCCGAGGAGTGCAACCGAGAGAACCCCGGCCATATCGCGCTTGACTACGGTGCCGTCCACTCCGCGACCCTCGTTATCGAGCAATGGCCCGAATCGCCCGCAGATGGGATGCTTCGCGAGGTGCTAAGCTACGGTAAGCCGGGCGTGAACGTCACCGTTGCGACGCACATCGAGGGGATCGACAAGGAGGTGGCGAAGTCGAAGATGGAAAACGCCGAGCAGTCGCTCAAGGCGAAAACGAACGACGCCGAACGTCGCGAGTCGTTCCGGACCGGCCGTCTTCGTCGAAAGTACGAAGCCGCAAAGGCCATCAGTGAATCACTGAACGCCACCAATCACGGACTCTTCGATGCCGCCACCTACGTCTCCGTTCGTGCACCCACCGAGGAGAGCCTCGAAGAGGCAGTCACCGCGGTCAAAACCCGGCTCAAGGAGGCACCGGCGAACGCGCGGGCTGTTCGCGTCGACCACAACCAGACTGCTGGCTTCCAGTCCACCGCGCCAGTCGCCAACGACCAGTTGAACAGTGACGTGAAGATGCTCGGCAATGGTGTCGCCGCGGTGTTTCCGTGGGCCAGCCACAACCTCTCCGAGCCGAGCGGCGTCACCATCGGGACCCACGAGGACCGTCACGAACCAACCGTCGTCGACCTCTTCAATCGCAGTACCGGCTACAACGTCGGGATCTTCGGAACCATCGGGAGCGGGAAGACCACCACCCTCAAGCAGCTTGTCCTGCGGATGAAACTCCGGTATCCGGAACTGAACGTCGCGCTCATCGATCCGCTACAGGAGTTCGCCGGCCTGTGTGAGATATTCGACGGCGAACGGATCATTATCGGCGGCGAAACGGCGATCAATCCGCTCCATATCGAGCCGACGCCACAGGAGAAGCTCGATGTCGTCGGTCGGACGACGCCGTTCAAAGACGCTGTTCAGCGGGCGCTCACGTTCGTCGAGACCTACTACGAACTCGAAGGGCTCATCCTCGGTCAGAAACGCGGTGTCTGGCAGCGCGCCATCAAGGAAGCGTACGCACGGTCAGGAATCACCTCACGGCCAGAAACACACGACAACGAGAGCCCAACGCTCACCGACGTGCTGGCCATCATGGAGGAGATGCTCGAAGACGCCGGTTCGCACGTTCGTATCGACAACGAGAAACTCACCGAGGATCGGGAAGATCGCGTCGTCTCCATCCTCAACAACGACGTCGAACCGTTCCGCGAGAACGGCAAGTACGAGCATCTGACACGGCCTACTGAACTCGATTTCGAGCAGAACGACCTGCTCTATCTCGACCTCCAGCGGCAGGAGGCCAGTTCCGGCGAGAAGGGACTGATGATGCAGCTTCTCGTCAACCAGATCTACGAACACGCCAAAGCCAGTGAGCATCCGACGCTGATGCCGATCGATGAGAGCCACTACATGCTCAGACAGGCTGCTGACCTCGAGTTCCTCAAGCAGGCGGTTCGTCACAGTCGCCACTACGACCTCTCGATCATGTTCAGTACGCAGACCGTCAGTGAGTTCTTCGCCAAGAGCGATGAGGGTGAGATCGAACTCACCGAGAACGCAGAGGTCATTATCAACAACATGTCCGTGCAGGTGTTCCATTATCTGAAGGAGATGAACGCTGAGTGGGCCGCCGAACTCGGGCTCTCGGATGCCGAGATGCAGTATATCCGCGAGGCTGAACCCGGCGACAAAGAGATCGGCTATGCCCAAGCACTGCTCCGCGTCGACAAGGAGGGATGCTTCCCGATCAAGGTTGAGATGTCGAACGACCTCAATCCCCGTGAGTTTGCGCTCATCCAGTACGACCCCAGCACGCACGGTGAAGACCTCGAAGCGTATCTGCGTACCCAGGATGCCCGCTGTGACTGGCGGTGGTGTTGATAGTGCACCTACTCGCTGTTGTTCTCTCGAGTCCGCAATCGGCGAATGAGCCGACGACCCACGGAACGATTCGGGGTACGGTTCTGATTGAGTGCTTGCGCATCATCCCCAGAGCGCCTGCCTTCAGTCATGGCAACCGGGGGAATTTGTTGTGACGATCCCGTTGCGAGTCGATGCAGGAGGAAATAGTGAGCCATGACATTCAGCGACAGCCAATTGGAGACCATCCCCGCGCAACTCGTCGATTGCGAGCAGTGGGTCTGCTGGCGCGAAACAGTCCGTGACGGAAAGCCCACCAAGCTGCCGGTTGACGCCTCAACGGGTCAGATAGCGTCGACGACTGATCCAGCCACATGGGCGGATATCGAGACTGTACTTGAGTACGTCGAACAGCCGACGACGAGTGCCGACGGCATTGGCTTCGTCTTCACTGATGATGACCCGTTTGTCGGAATCGATCTCGACGACTGCCGCACTCTCGAAACGGGTGCCGATGACGAGTGGGCAATCGAAATCATCGATCGGCTGGACTCCTACACCGAAGTGAGTCCCTCCGGAACCGGCTATCACGTCATCGTTCGAGGTGCGCTTCAGACGGACAGGAATCGGAAGGGCGATCTCGAGATATACGAGACGGCGCGGTTCTTCACCGTCACCGGTGACCATGTCGATAGAACGCCAAAGCAGGTTACCGACCGGAGCGACGTACTCCAGGTGATTCAGCAGGAGTACCTTGAGACGACTGTGGACGACGAGAGCGAGCATCGGGCACGAACGCGTTCATCCTCCGAAGCCGAGGTCGATCTCGCTGATACGGAACTCATCGAGAAGGCGACAGCGGCGAAAAACGGTGACCGATTCGAGCGTCTCTGGGAGGGAAGCACGGCCGGGTACGACAGCCACTCGGAGGCAGACATGGCGCTGTGCTTCTACCTCGCTTTCTGGACGGGTGGCGACCAGTCACGAGTTGACCGACTTTTCAGACGATCGGGGCTGATACGCGAGAAATGGGACCAGATTCACTATGCTGACGGAAGTACCTACGGCGAGAAGACCGTCGAGCGAGCGGTGGCCAAGACAACCGACGTGTACACTCCGCGTGGAACTGACGAGACGACGGCCGTAGACACTGGTCAACTAACTTCCGTTGACGAATACCGGCGGAGGACAGTTCAACAACCATATCTCGCGGAGCGAAATCGGCTGCTCGAGGAGCGCATTACCGAACTCGAAGCTGCCATCGAACAACGGGACAACTACATCGAGAGGCTCGAAGCCCGGACCGACCACCGTCGGGAAAGCTCTACTCGTGACGAACAAGCTGAAGACGAGGAGAGGAGTGACGAGAGCGGCGACGAAGTACAGGGACGCACAGACACCTCCTCACCTGTATGGAGCTACTTCAAGCGTATTCTCGGCCGCCAACGGTAGTCAGCTCCTCCGGTCTAGCTGGAGCTTGCCAGTGAACTCCCACTCTGGCCGATACTCTTGGCAGAACCAGCTTACGCGATTCCGCCCCGCCCTTCAGCCCTTCGGGCTTCAGGACGGGGTTACTTCGCTGTTTAAAGATGTGTTCTCCGCATCCGTGTTTTTCCTGCTCTATTGAAAATGCGGTACGGGAGTACGATCATAGCGTCTTGGCGAGTTTCTTGATGTTGTTGAGCGCGAACAGGAGAACGATCTCACGGAATTGACGATACCAGAACCGCGAACGCAGGGCGGAGTCCTGCGTTCGCTTGACCGTCGAATAGGACGTCTCAGACATCCAGCGCTGGGTATAGCCCTTCGCTCGGATGAGCGCGTTATTCCCAACAGCCATCGGTCTCGATCCTTGGTGTTGGACGAGATATTCGACGTCCAGTGCGGCGATTTCGTATTCGGTGTGCCAGTCCTGGAACCCGTTGTCAGCAGCGACTGACCGCAGGTCGTCCGCGTTCCGGCGGACGACCCGCGGTCCGGCCTTCGTGTCGTGTTCGCGCTCGATACAGCAATGGACGTCCAGCACCGCAAGCGACTCTGTATCGGTCAGCGTCGTCGCTTTGACTGTCTTGACGGTGCGGCCGCATCGCTGGAGGTAGTACTGCGAAGCTTGCTTGCGTTCGAAGAAAGTGCTGTCCAACGCGACGTGTCCAGATTGCGGGTGTTGCTGCGCTGAAACGCGCAGCAACGCCCGCCAGACGTACATCGCGTACCGATCAAGTGAGTGGTAGAACGTGGTGGGATCCGGCAGCGCGTCCGGATGGAGCCCAAGAAGATCGCACACCTCCGGCATGAGACTCAGGCGGTCGATGAGTTCGGTGAAGGTGTAGCCCTCTTCCTTGCGGATACAGTGTGCGACGATGTGAGTCGCGCGGGCAAGCCCGCCCGACTCGGGCTTGCCCGCGTGCTTTCCCAACGCTTGTTTGGCTACACGGAGTGCTTTCTCGATGAGGTCGAGGAGGACGACTGCCATTATCGACTTCTCGGCCTCATCTCCTCAAGCCGTTACGGAGTAATCCCGCCGCCGTCCACCATTTTCAATAGAGCAGTTTTTCCTCCCTCTGAGAGGGCGAGGGGTCTCGACCGATGTCAATCAATCAACCCTACGAGCGCACGTTCGATGAAACGATTCCAACCGCATCTACCACTAAACAGGCTGGTTGTCCTGATTGTGGCGGTCATATGGTCACTGCCGATTCCGAAGTTAGGTGCATTGACTGTGGCATCAGTATCGACGACTAGCTGGTGGACCACAGCTCCATGTAGAGAGGGTTGCGAACTATAGAGCTTCACCGATCACGTCCCTGAGACATATCGTTTCGGCAGCCATAACGAATTTTTGGGCCTCAAGACGGTGCGAGGCGAATAGCGATCTCATCACATCAGAAAATAGAAACAACGATGTCACACAGTTCCACTCCGACCGACGAATCCAGTACCGATTCCAGCGCGCAAGCGAACCAAACCCAATCAAATCTCACCGACCATCGAGAGTCGGTGACGGACGCCGATACCAGGACACGAGCGAACGAAAATCAGTCCAGTGAGTTCGCCGTCCCTGATGGGGTTGATCTCTCAACCCTACTGATGTCGACCGCCGAACTCGATGAGGCACGGACCCTTCCGTATCACACCGCGGAAGAGCTCATCGAGAACCCCTCTATGGATGATCCGCAGTTCACGGGTACACTTGCCTACGAGACATTGGCCGTGCTCGCGAAACACCTCGTCGGTATCGCCAGTGAGAGCCGCGTCGCTATCACTACTGATGGCTGGTATATCTCCGTGGTTAATCCCAGCAACGTTGCTATGGTCAGTGCGTGGCTGCCTGCCACCGATTGGGCAGCGTACGAGTGCGACCGGGAGGGTGTAATCGGTCTCTCGTGGGACGGGGGTGGGAGTTCGGTCAGCCGCGCGCTCAAACACTTCAGCCGCGGAGCAGCAGTCGAAATCGCTCTCGATGATCGAACCA
Source organism: Halococcus sp. AFM35 (assembly GCF_051195015.1). Lineage (NCBI taxonomy): Archaea > Methanobacteriati > Methanobacteriota > Halobacteria > Halobacteriales > Halococcaceae > Halococcus > Halococcus sp. AFM35. The sequence goes on along the minus strand of NZ_JBNTJU010000022.1, from coordinate 37,640 downwards.
TCGCCTTCGACGACGGCATTCCCATCGAGTTCGCTACCTTTGACCCCGATAGCGCCCGACAGACACCCGAGATGCCCGACCTCGTTCTACCCAACTCTTGTGTTCTCCCTGGTGTCGACCTCGACGAACTCACGAAGCGCATGGACGACATCGCCGCTCACTTCTCGATCGTCGGCCTTCCCGCGATTAATGGAGTCGAGCTGGTGGCCGAGGGCGAATCCGCCGCCGTGCGAAAGGAATATCAGGAATTCGCGGATCTCACCGTGTTCGATGGCTCCCGCAAACACAACGTCTTCGACACCCATGTTGTAGACTCCGACCGTTCGGTGTTCAGTCTTGACTACATTCGTGAGTTCCTCTCGAAGCCCCGCAAAAGCGACCTGCGAACAGGCTACAAGCTTCGCTTCGGGAGCGAATTTCCGATGAAAATCGAACGCCAACTCGGCGAGGACGGGTTCCTTCGTTATCTGCAAGCTCCACGCATCGAATCCAGTTGACATCCTCCCCGTCCTGCTCACCCCTTCGGGGTTCGCGGAGGAGGGGGATTCCCACGCCCGCACCGCACCGTGCTGGGTTGGGAGTTTCAGATTCGCGGGTTGGACCGTCCTTATCGGGGATTGAACCCATCGCGGAGCGGACAACCGCTGGGAGTGCCAAGCCCCGGTTACTCCTATCGTTCGGGACGCCATACACGGACGTGCCGCCTTTCGGCGGCGCGTCCGAGCGGTCGTCATTCACCCCGACTCGACTCGGAGGTACTTTTTTCGCACCGCTCACCACCTCCGGCGAAGGTCGTTCGCTGAGTGCGGTGGGTTGTCGAAGATTGTCCGATTGTCCCGACATGGGCGCGGACGTGCCGCGTTCGATACCACAAGATACGTCCGCAGAGGACGTAAGACTTGTGATATCGGCGGATTTGGAACTAAGATCATGCCGCGTATCCCCACCCTACTCGCGCCTTCAATCCGCCGTTAGGGGCTAGCGTAACCTTCTGACGTTCAGCATCAGCCAGCATACTTTACCCGGCGAGCACTGCCAATCTGAGCGAGAACGAGCGTCAAGAACTTCGGCTAGGCCCTATCGGCGGATTGTCCGGCGCTCGTTGAGGAAGGGGCATCCGCGCTGTATTTTGGGTGATAGCCTTTCGCCCCGAAGAGCGAGATCATTGGGTGAGGCGTTATGGATCATAACGAGTTCGCGTTGGCGTTGGCTGCGGATCGACACTCTTTGCAGACACACAATCCACGCTCAGAGGGGCTGTCCGTTTCCATCCTGCAGATGGAGCATTCCGGCATACGGAACGTTCTGATACGGATTCGACGGCGTTTGTTTGCGCCTGCAGGCGGTGAGGCGCGTCAGGACTGTCGGGGTACCGACGCGTCCAGAGGTGAGAAATCCATGCATATGGTAATCCACGCGTTAGTAGATGCATCGAGCTAAAACGACGCGCTCAACCGCGCGACAATCGTCTTCGACCGCCTCGTCGGTCTGAGAGTCGATGATGCACCCGCTTTCGATTACTACGTCACCTTTGATGAGGAAGGAACGATCGCCGCAGGAAAAGCTCGCTGGGGCGAACTGCCCACAGCCGTACCCGTCGGTTCCGACGATGGCCAGCAACTTCTCGAACGCGGCTGGAGAGCCACCAAGCAGGAGTTCCATCACAATTACGAGCGTGTGTGCGAGGCCTTCGATGAACTGTCCGAAGAGGAATTCATGCACGACGAGATGGTGCGCCACGCATGCGCCAATCTCGGCGCTTATGACGGGCCGCCAGTATACATCTATGACGAGTCCGCCGCTGGCATTCGGACCCGTAGCCGTCTCGACGACCTGTTGAACGAGTCCGACGAACTCTGGATTGTTCCTGCCGATGTGCACTATTGATTCGCTCTTCTTACGTTCGTGTTTCCCGCAAACGCACTCCCGCGACCCGTTTTTCTCCCGCCTGAAGGGTGCAGGCGCTGTGAGGTGAGTCGGTAAGCGACGAGTTGCAACCAACGAGGTGAACTACGAGATGAAATCTCCCGACAGCCGGACGTTCTTCGCCGGCATCGACGGTCGTACAGACACACAGATTCCCGATTGGTATGCCGAGCGGACAGCCGATAGCCAGTCGATGTCGTTCGCCGACGCCGTTCGCACCCTTCCCCGAGCGGTCGACACCTCGGTGGCGTATCGGAACCACTATACGGATGAATGGGTCGAAACCGACCGCTTCAATGCAGTCGTCGAGCCGACCAGACTCCGCGCTCAGGCGTTCGGAGAGGCCGCCGCCGACCCATTGTTCCACGTTCCGAGCGACTCGTATACGATCCTCAATCCGGTCGATGTCTACGCTCCTCTAGAGGATGTCCTTCGAGAGAACGACCTCGATGGACGCTCCCTCGGCGAGGTGATGTTCGGTGAGATTCGCCAGTACCGTGGCGGCGGCGAGGTCCATATGGACGTGATGTTCGACGGCCTGGAAGTGCGCCTTCCCGGTCGAAGCGCCCCTATCACGATGGGCCTCACCTCCGGATATGACTTCTTCGGTGGTCACGCCGTCTACGTGGAAGGGTTCGCTCAGGACGGCTACTGCCAGAACTCCATACGGTCGCTCACCGACAAAGAGGCCATCAAGCACGTCGGCGAGCTCAAGGAGTTCCGTAGCTGGTGGGAAACCATCCTTGCACAGATCGAACTCATCGCTGACGACCTCTTCGCGTTCATCCGTGACGCCCAAGAGGCCACTATCGATTTCACGACCGTGCCGTTCGATGTCATCGAGTTCTACGAGCTTCTTGCGTTCCCCACCTATCTGGCTGACCGCGCTGGTGCCGATGCCGAGGCGAACGCGGACGATCCCTTCGAGATCGATATGTGGACGCTCCATTCGGGCGCGACCTACGCGCTGACCCATTTCTTCACGGGTAAGGAAGGCAGCGCGCTCGATGGGTATGTTCGCACTGCGAACGATGTCCTGTTCAATCCCGAGGCGACGGTCGAACGGGTTGAGCAGGCCTACGAACAGGAACTGCATGCCAGCGAGGAGAGTACGCAGGTCGCTCTCGACGACGAGCATGGTCTCGCCCGCATCGAGCGCGTGCGCCGGAGCATTCGGTCGGACGTCGAGCAGTTCGAATCCCGCGAGGCGGCCCTGCGCGAGCGCTTCCAGGCGGCGGTCGAGCAGTAGGATGGGCAGAGGGCGCAATGCCTCTGTCTCTCGCTCTCGGATAGAGACAAGGGTCGATATCCCGCGGGCGAGGCGAATCGGATGGACGATGTTTCGGCCCACCAACCCGCACGCCCACCGCCCCACCCACCGCTATCGGCCGAGGCCGATAGCCACGACCTCGCTCCCGATTCGGTCTCGCGTTTCGGCCACGCTGGTGCGTTCCCTGTCGCAGTGGGGCGTAGGGAGCGACTCGCAGTCAGGGATAGAGGTGCTGTCGGCCGAAAATACAGGACAAGCATTGCACCCGCCGAGTTGGACGAATCTCGTGACAAGTCGTCATAGCCAATATTCGCTACGGAACGGTTTTTCAGGCCCACGAAGGGCGAGGGCGCGACCATTGGGTCCTCGATGGAAGTGAAACTCATGCCTGAACACACAACCACAGGATGGTCCGCGGTCGAGTGTATCGACCACCCCACGATGGGGACACCAGTTGACGATTCCCGTACCGGTGAAACGCCCACAGAAATTGCCGCCAACCGACGAGAGTGCTGCTCCGACACAACCGTGAGGGGTAACAATCCCGACGCCGGGCTGCTCGTCGATGGTGGGCAGGTCGCCATCGGGGACGCAAGCGGTAGCGATCCGAACACGGGCGGGACCGACGAATCGGCGGCAGCCGATGACACGATAGCGCCGCGAACCCGGCGTGCCCACGACGAGGACATGGACGTCTCCCTGCGCAGAAAGGGTGGCATCTACGAGGTCCGGTCGGCGTCGGGCAGCGTTTACGAGGTCGATATCGCTGACGGCTCCTGTACGTGTCTCGACTGGCGGCGACGCGACCCCGAGGGTGGCTGCAAACACCTCCGGCGCGTCGACATGGCCATCAAGGCCGGCACCGTGCCCCGTCCCGATGGGCGTATCCCTGAGCGAGCAACCACGTCCGATGGCGACAGGGCTATTCTCCTCGCCGGTGCGAGCCGGATCGCCGACCGCATCCACGCTCTCGACGCTGCAATCGAGCGCCAACGGGCCGAACGAGACGGGTTGCGCGCCGCACTGGCTGCAATCGAGGCGTTCCATGAACCATCACAGTCCGATGACGAAGACGAACGGGAGATTGAGTGATACCTCGTGGTTGGCGGCCAGTCGCATTGCTACAAGCTATCATAGAACGGTTGGCATAGTTTTCAGGAGCCGGTTGAGAGGCCTGCTACCGCTGGCTCTGAATAGTGACAATACTGGCTGCTTCTCAAACACCGGCTTTCGGACTGTTGCTGAGTCGTGTGATGAGTTCTATGACACGCTAATAGTCATTGTGTGTGTGTCGTTTCAGGGTATCATAGAAATCTTCATATCCTCAGTAGCATCCCGAGAAACGGCATCTGAGAAGTAATCAATATCACCGCCATTCAGAAGCGGCGATAGCAGACCTCTCAGCCGATAGCCGAAACCATGCTAACCGTTCTATGACACCCTGTGACTATGGCTATCAGCAGTGTACCTTTCGTACTTGCTCGTTGGTCCACCAGAGAGGAGGGGTTTGATCGTGTCTACTCCTGCACCCACGCGAGCACGAGTTATGCTATTCGACACATTCTGATATTGTGTACCGACAGTAGGTGGATACGATAGCATTTCCATTAGTGCGATTAGCGACAAATCATATAACTGAAAGTATAAACTTGACAATCATAACCCTAATGTTTAACAGTGGCTCATGTAGTAATATCGTCTGTCATGGTACGACACAACAGGAGATCGTTCCTCCAGCTGACAGGCACAGCACTCGGTGCTGTGACGCTCGGTGCAGGCACCGCAACAGCGGCTACCTCGGACTCACGCTTTTTCATCAACCTTCGCGATGTCAGTCGCTCGGAGGTCCCTGATGATATCGAAATCATCCACGACCTCTCACAGGCCGATGTTCTCGTTGCACGGGGCGACCAAGAGCGCGTGAACGGCACAACGGTCCCCGACCGTGTTATCGATCGAGGAGACGACCGGACTGGTGCCGTCAAATCCCGGGACGGACCGTCTACCGACGGTACGGAATCGAGTCACAACCACGACGGCGTACCGAAAAACAGCGAGTTCCAGTGGGACAAGCGCGTCCAGAACATCAACAACGAACTGACGGACAAACCGGGCGGCGGCAAATCCGTCCATGACACGTCGACCGGCGCGAGCACTCGCGTCGCCGTCGTCGACTCTGGCGTCTACGATGCCCACCCCGACCTTGCGGATGTCATCAACGATGAACTCTCCGAGAACGTCTCGGAAGACCCCTACGACTGGCGCCCCAATGGCGCGGGCAGCCACGGGACACACGTCGCGGGCATCATCGCCGCGACCAACAGCAACGACGGCCCTGGGGGCGGCGTTCTTGGAACGGCTCCCGACACCGAAATCGTCTCCTACCGGATGTTCTCCGGTGAGGAAGGGAAGCAAGGCGACGGCTACGCTGGATGGGTGAAAGCTGCCGAAGCGGGCTGTGATGCCATCAACTACAGCGTCGGCTTCCCCGCACCATATGTTTATGTCGACAAGTATCCGTATCTGACGGAAGAACTCCGCATCGCCGAACAGGTCGCGGAGTACGTCCGTTCGCAGGGGACAGTCATCGTCAACTCCGCCGGAAACGATGAACTGAACATGAATCCGGAGAACACTCTCAGCATCCCTACGGAGGCTGAGGGCGTCTTCGGCGTCGCCGCGACCGGCCCAATCGGGTGTGGTTGGGGCGGCAAGCACAGCGACAACGAGGCAAAGTGGCTCACGGGCAACCGACTGGAAGACCCAACGGATTCCCCGGCGTTTTACACCAACTACGGGAACGCCGTCGATGTGAGCGCTGCGGGTGGCGACGCAGACCTCGACGCGCTCGACAGGATTCCCGAAGCGGAACGTGACCTCGTCTACTCGACTATCGTGAAGACAACCTACGAGGACGGACCGGATGACGACGAGGACGAGCCAGTCAACAGACCGAGCGAAATCGTCGACACGGAGCCGGGGTACGGTTGGAAAGCGGGCACCTCGATGGCCGCCCCGCAAGTCGCGGGTGCGGTCGCACTCGTGCGCTCGCTCCGTCCCGACGCCAGCGTCGAGGAAGTCGAATCACTCATTCAGGAGACCGCGAGCAGCGCACCCGGCGGCAAGACGTATCACGGCGCTGGTCACCTCAACCTAGAGCGCCTCGTCGAACGCGCTCGAGAGTAACCGAGACGGTCTCCCCATTAGTTATTGGAATGTTGACGAGAAAATCAAGGTGTTGGTCTTCGTGGCTTCATCCTCTGCCAACTATTTCGTGACCACACCGCCAGCAAGCAGACGTTTCAACTAACTGGCTTTACGAGGTACTGACCCCATTTCAAGCTACGGAAAGCCGGTTGTAAGGGCCAGCCAAACCCTGCATCTCAGAAGCCGAGTGTGGAGATGTGGTTGAATGCTGATCTGTCTGCCACACTCGGCAATCGACCATTAAAACTCAGTTGTAAAAAGCATTCTGGCTGTTCTTTGAGCTTGGATTAGATTACCGCACTTCTTGGTCTGAAGAGCCTATCTGTGAACGGTTCGCATTTATCGGTGACCGTTCGGTATTCTATCCATGAACTACTGCGGCGCAATCGTCGACCTCGACGGGACTGTCTATCGCGGCCAGTCGTTGGTGTCGGGCGCGCGACGCGGTGTCGAAGCGCTCCGCAACGCCAGCGTCGATATCTGCTTTTTCTCGAACAACCCGACGAAATCCCGGGAAGCGTTCGCCGACCGTCTTCGAGGGATGGGCCTGACGGTCGCCCCGGACGAAATCGAGTCGGCCGCCACCGTCACCGCCGAGTACCTCGCCGCCGAACACGCCACCGACCGGATCTTCCTCGTTGGCTCGTCGGGACTACGCGCACAGCTCGCAGAGGCAGGTCTCGCGCTGACCGACGACCCCGTGGCCTGCGACGTGCTCGTCGCCTCCTACGACCGGGGGTTCGACTACGACGATATGACCGACGGGCTGCGCGCGCTCGAAACCGGTGCGGCCTTCGTCGGCACCGATCCCGACGTGACGATTCCGACCGAGCGCGGGGCAGTACCCGGCTCGGGAGCCATCATCAACGCCATCGCGGGCGTCGCCGAGCGCGAACCGGATATCGTGGTGGGCAAACCCTCCGAGCGGGCGCTCGCGGCCGCGCTCTCGGGGTTCGACGCCGCTCCCGCCGAGTGTCTCGTCGTTGGCGACCGCCTCGACACCGACATCGCGATGGGCGCTCGCGGCGGACTGGAGACCGCGCTCGTGCTCACCGGCACCTCCAATAGAGAGCTGCTCGCCGCGAGCGATATCGACCCCGACCACGTCCTCGATTCGCTCGGCGACATCGAGCGGCTGCTCGACCGCTGACTACGATAGCTGTACCGACAATCCTCGCCAACACGTCGGCAGTTCCCGAACGTTTTTACTGACAGTCCGTGAACCATCGGAGGTCATGGCAGACGAAGACGAACTCAGAGAGCAGATGATCGACGCCTTCGAGGGAGCCGACTACCCGATTTCGAGCCCGATGGACCTCGTGCCGGCCCTGCCCAACGGCCCGTCGACGACCTTCGAGTCCGGGGACTTCTCGATGACGGCGATGGAACTCAACACCAAGCTCTCGGGCGGGGATTTCCCCTACGAGAGCCCCGAGAGCTTCGTCGACGACGTCATCGAACAGCTCAACGAACAGGACGAGATCTAGGCGTCGGTGTCGCCGCGCGAAGGTGAGAGTTAACCCGCCGGCGACCGAGGTCCGTTCATGGATGGGTTGGCGGCGCTCGTCGAGGCGTTGGTGCGGACGTTCGGGCCGTTCGTCATCCCTGCGACGATATTCCTCGTCGGACTCGTCGGCTACGGACTCCTCTTTCTCCTCAATCACTGGCTCGATACGTGGTCGTGAGCCGAATCGGCCGGACCTCCCAAAGAGCTAAGCACACGCCTGTCGCCCCTCACCCATGAGCGACGCGATGGGCGAGTTCCCGGTGCCCGACATCGAGGACCTCCCCGAGGACGTACGCGAACGCATCGAAGAAGAGACCGAGGACGCGGGCTTCACGCCGAACGTCTTTCCGGCCTTTGCCTACCGACCCTCCCACTTCCGGGCGTTTTTCGCCTACCACGACGCGCTGGTCGAGAACACGGCGCTCGAACGCGAGGAGATCGAGATGCTGATCGTCGCCGTCAGCGGCGCGAACGACTGCTACTACTGTATCGTCGCCCACGGCGCGCTGCTCAGAATCTACGCCGACGACCCGTACTTGGCCGACCAGCTTGCCGCCAACCACCGCGCGGCGGACCTCTCGGAGACCCACCGGACGATGCTCGACGTCGCGGTCAAACTCACCGAATCCCCCGGCGAGGTGGATTCCGACGACATCGAGCGCCTGCGCGAGGTCGGCTTTTCGGAGACGGCGGCGTGGGACATCGCCAGCGTCACGGCCTACTACAACCTCTCGAATCGGATGGCGAACTTCGCGGATATGCGCCCGAACGAGGAGTTCCACACGCTCGGCCGCTGACCGGTCGGGGTTGGGGACCGTACCGAGTGGTGTGACTACGCCGTCGGCGCGGGGTCGTAGTCCGGTCCGACACAGACCGACAGCGCCGCCGGCCGGACGGTGAGCGTGAGGCGGTCGCGGCTGTATATCTCGCCGTCGAGGCTGAAATCCACGGTTCCGGTTCGGCTCTCGATGGCGAGGCGTTCGGCGGTGAGGTGAGTCACGTGCTCGGTATCCCGGCCCAGTAGTTGTTGAGCGATGGCCTCGGCGACCGCCTCGCCCGGCGGCATCTGCTCGATGATGGTCACTTCGAAGAGTCCGTCTTCGACGTTGGCTTGGCCGAGTTCCTTGGCGAATCGGCGGGCGTTGCCGACGAGTACGCAGAGCGCCTCGCCCGACCACGTTCGCTCGCCCTCGTCGGTGATGGCGTCGATGTCGAGGGCGAGACCTTCGAAGTTCGTCGCCTGCTGGACGCCCGTGATGACGAACGCGAGCGGCCCGAAGCGCTCTTTCATGTCCGAGGTGGTCGCCGCGCTCGTATCGGCCGTCAGTCCGGCGATGCAGGATTTGATGAACGGCACATCGTCGGCGAACCCGATGTCGATGTCGCGCACGTCGCCGGTTTCGAGCAGGTCGAAGGCGTGTTTGATGCTTCGAATCCCGATGTCGCCCGCGAAGATGTTCGCTGTGCCGGCCGGGACGACGCCGAAGCGCACGGTCGTGAGCGCGTCGGCCTCGACGAGTCCCTGCACCACCTCCTGGACGGTGCCGTCGCCGCCACACGCCGCGAGCACGTCCACGCCGTCGACGGCGGCCACCCGCGCCAGTTCCCTCCCGTCACCTGCCGCCTCGGTCTCGACGACCGAATAGCCGTGTCGTTCGGCCAACTGTCGGACGGTCGGGGCGTGGTCGCCGCTCCCGCTCACCGGGTTCATGATGACGCGCCGCTTCGCCCCATCCGGCGGCCCCTCCTCCGTCGATACGCCTCCCGGCCGTTCGGTCATCGTTTCGTGGGCCATTGTCCCCCGAGACGAATAGACTGTCGGACGGCCACGACGGTTCGCATGCGGTACGGTGTTGTGCATATGGACCAGATTCGTTATCCGTCTCGCGGCACTACTGACAGGTATATGGATGACAGCGCAGGATACGACGTGGCGGTTATCGGCGGCGGGCCGGCGGGACTGACCGCAGCACTGTATACTACCAGACTCGGCCACGATACGGTCGTCCTCAATCGTGGCGGCGGTCGTGCCGCGATGATGCGCGATACACACAACGTCATCGGCATCACGGAAGAAACCAGCGGCAACGAGTTCCTGCAAACTGCCATCGAGCAGTTGGAGAGCTACGGCACGGACTACCGCCAGACGTTCGTGACGGGGGCCGAACGAGTGGCGGACGAACGCGAGTTCCGCCTCGAAACCAACGACGCGGAAGTATTCGCCGACCGCGTGGTGCTCGCCACCGGATTTTCGGACGTGCATCCCGACCCGCCGCTACCGCGCACGGGTCGGGGCCTGCACTACTGTCTGCACTGCGATGCGTACATGTTCGTCGATGAACCGGTCTACGTGATGGGTCACGGCGAATCGGCCGCCCACGTGGCGATGATCATGCTCAACTTCACCGACGACGTGGACCTCCTGCTGCGGGGTCACGAGCCGGAGTGGTCCGACGAAACCGACCGCCAGCTCCGTGCGCATCCGGTCGATATCGTCGAAAGCGACGTCGCAAGCAAGTTCGCCGACGACGAGGACTCCGAGTGGCTCGGCGGCTTCGAATTCGAGAACGGCGAGCGCCGCGAGTACATGGGTGGGTTCGGGATGTACGGCTCCGAGTACAACAACGACCTCGCCAGCGGGCTGGGCTGCGAGATCAACGACGACGGCACCGTGGCGGTCGACGACCACGGCAACACCTCCGTCGCGGGCGTCTATGCGGTGGGCGACCTCGTACCCGGCCACAACCAGATTCCCGTGGCGATGGGCCAAGGGGCCAAGGCGGGCATCGACATCCACTACGACCTCCGGAAATTCCCGATGTCGCTCGACGAACTCGAAGCGGAGGGTGACGTTTCGGCCGACGACGTGCCGGCGGTGTCCGACGAACTCCGCGAACGGTCGGCCTCGCGCGCCGCGGGCGACGACTGAATGCGCTCGACGGTCGCGATGTTCGTTCGAAGTTTCGTTTCGAGTGTCGCTTCCGATGGGCGTGTCCGCTCCGCGGACCGCGAGTGGTATGTATCGTCCGCCCAGTAGCCGGGGTATGCACGGAGCGTGGCGATAGATGGAACGCATCAAGCTCGAAAACACCGTCTTCGAGGGGTTGAACAACGCCTACGTCTTCGGCGCGGAGTCGGACGCGCCGACGCTGGTCGATACCGGTGTGGCGACGCCGGAGACGCGCGAGCAGTTGGAGACCGGGCTCGCCGACTGTGGAGTGGCGATTGCGGACATCGACCAAATCCTCCTCACCCACTGGCATGGCGACCACGCGGGGCTGGCGGGCGAGCTCCAGGGCGAGAGCGGCGCGACGGTCCGCGCCCACGCCGCCGACGCACCACTCATCGCCCGCGAGGACGGCGCGTGGGAGTCGATGAACGAACACCAGCGCGAACTGCTCGACCAGTGGGGGATGCCCGCGGAGCCACGTGCGGAGCTGCTCGACTTTCTCGATGGGCAGATACAGGGAACGCCGCCGACCGTCGAGCCGTTCGAGAATGGCGAGCGATTCGAGACGCCCGAGGGTACGCTCGAAGCACTGCATCTGCCGGGTCATGCGGCCGGTCTCACCGGATACGCTCTCGATGGCGCGGACGGTCGGGAACTGCTTTCCGGTGACGCATTATTGCCCCACTACACGCCGAACGTCGGCGGGGCCGACGTGCGCGTCGAGCGCCCCCTCGCAAACTATCTCGACACGCTCGAACACATCGCCGGCGCGGGATTCGCCCGTGCATGGCCCGGCCACCGCGACCCAATCGACGACCCCGCCGGGCGCGCACGCGACATCATCGCCCACCACCGCGAACGCACCGCAAACGTTCTCGACGTGCTCCGCGAGCACGGCTCGGCGACCGCGTGGGCGGTGAGTGCGCAGCTGTTCGGTGACCTCTCGGCGATTCACATCCTCCACGGGCCGGGCGAGGCTTACGCCCATCTGGAACACCTCAGCGCCCACGGCGTCGTCAAGCGGACCGAGGAGGGGTATCGACTACTCGACAGCGACCCCGACTTCGACGAGCTGTTTCCGGCGGTTGCTGAGTGACGGTGGCGGTGCGGCCGCGGTTGCGGTGCGGTCGTGGCAGCGGCGGTGCGGCGGTTGCGGTTTCCTGGTGGATGAAGGGCGAAGCCGCGAGTGAAACGAGCGGCTGAGGGCTTCTGCGGTGCTGTGCAGTCGGTAGGTTAGTGTCCGCGCGAGCGCAGCGAGCGCGGTTCGCCGTGAACGAGGCCGAAGGCCGAGTGAGCGGGACGCTTTTAGCGTAGCTTTTTGCAAGTAGCGAGGGACCTCTAGGGCCTAGCAGAAGTTTTCGACGCTTGTTTTCGCCTAGTATAGCAGCACTTGCAGCGTAGAGCCTGTTCACTAATCCTGAACGTCAGAAGGTTACGCTAGCTCCTACCGGTCCCTCGTACCGTGCGAGCGGGCCACGCGCGGCGCGTAGCGCCGCGAGTTCGAGGCGGTTGCCGCCTCGCACGGCCCGCGAGCAGAGAGTGGTGGCCGACCGCAGGGAGATCACCCGACGCAGTAAAAAGGTACTACTCGGGCGTGACGGGATTCGAACCCGCGGTCTAGAGGTTAGGAACCTCTCGCCCTGTCCGCTAGGCCACACGCCCCGGCGAGGACTGGGGCGGCGTGCCGAAAAACCGTTGTGTTACTGGTTGCTCTCGACTTCGGCGTCGCGCTCGTCGACCTCGGGTGGGTTGTGGTCGACGGTGTCGGTCTGGCTGTCGGTAGTGGCCGATTCGCTCGATGCGCTCGCTTCGTTCGCGTCGGAGCCGCCCTCGACGTTGCTCTCCTGCATCTCGTCGAGTTCCTCCTCGATTTCCTGCCGGCCCTTGTCGAACTCGCCGCGAGCTTGGCCGAGTGCGCCAGCGAGCTGTGGAATCTTGTTCGCGCCGAACAGGAGGACGATGATCACGAGGATGATCAACACCTCCGGTCCGCCGGGAATGCCCGGAATCTGCAGCAGCGATAGTCCAGTCATCGTGGCCATAGCTTACGATGTGTCCATTATAGGCTTTTTGCTCACCGAGACGCCCGCTGTGGACCGACAGGCGTGCGCTCGGCGACCGGGCCGCGGGCGAATACGACCGTCTTCATCGATTGACATCACCCACTCGTAAATGACCCCTCCCTACTTCGCTCGCGGTATACGCCGCTCGCTTCGTTGAGGGAGGGGCTTTGATGTGGACTCCCCGGCACTCAATCGGCAGCGATATGCCGTCGAGAGGTGCCGTTCAGCGCCCCACCATTTATACGCACATCTACGGGTGCGTCTCCGTTCGGCGACTTGGGCGACGAACGGAGTTTGTGTTGTCGTTTCCGGGCGTACCGAAGCCCGATGTTCTTCGCCGCGTTGTAATCGGCGTTGACCTCGTAGCCGCACTTCTGGCAGCAGAACTGTTCCCCGTCGCGGTTGTCCTCGTGCGTAAACCCACAGTCGAGACGCGAACACCGCTGGCTGGTGTGGTTCGGCGGGACCTGCTTCGCTTCGACGCCGTATTCGGGTGCTTTGTATGTGACGTACTCGTAGAGGCGTCGGAACGCCCAGATGTGGTGCCACTGGGCGAACGGGAGGCGTTCGCGGATACCGTCGAGTTCCTCGAAGACGATTACGTCGCACTCGGTTTCTGTGGCTTCGGTCACGATCTCGTTCGCTACCGTATGGACGTACTGTTTGCGCCATGCTCGTTCCCGTTTGCCGAGTCGAAGGAGCGCGTTGTGGCCGTGCTGAGTTTCGCGCTGTTGCATGGCGGCGCGGCGTTTCTCGAACTCTCTCGTCCAATGGTCGTAGTCGTCGCCCTGCCAGAACCGACCTGTGGACGCGACGGCAAGCGAATTTACGCCGAGGTCGATACCGAGGACTGTTTGGTGCTCGGTATCTGTCGTACCGTCGGCGTCTTCTTCGTCGTCGCCGTCGTACTTCCGCGTCGAAAGGTGCAGGTAGAACTCGTCGGTTACGTCGTCGTACTGCACCGTCGCCATGCGAAACTCGAACTCGTCGTTGACGACGTACCGTTCGTAGGGTGTCGGACTGTCCACCGGAAAGACGAACTCACACCCGGCCCGTCCGTTGACCGTCGAAAGCGACACTTCGCTTCGGGAGAACGTCGCGGAGCGTTTGTCGTACACGACGCTCCACGAGTCGAACTGTGGTTGATTCGTGCGGCGGCCCTTCTTCCAACGGTCCACGCCGGATTTGACGGCTTCGACGGCACGGCGAATCGCCTTCTGCACGAGGTTCGCCGTCAGATCCGTGTCGGCTTTGAGGTCGGGGTAGAGTGCGTGTTCGGCCTTCGCCTTCGACGTAACGCAGTCGTCGTAGTGGCGGTCGCTCCAACAGAACTCGGCGGCGACGTTCGCACAATGCAGAAACTGTTCGGCGGTTTCGTGGAGGTCGTCGCGTTGCTCGTCGGAAACGGCGAGTTTCACGACGGCGGTTCGACAGACCTCCATTGATACACATTACACGACGATGGTATTTATACTCGCTGTTCGTGGAGACGGTCGGCTTTCGACGGGCTGTCTCCCGGTTTGTCGGTATCCGAAGACCGGGCACTTGGTGTACGTGCCGAGCTAAACGAACGCGCTCCTCCCCGCCCTACCGCTCGCTTCGCTCGCGGTTGAGGACGGGGCCTCCGCGCTACCACACAGGTGAACGTCCGAGGGGCCGGCATCGAACCGGACTACGACGAGGTCGAAGCGGCCGCACGAAACGCGGCCTGAACCGGTCAAATCCAATCGGTTTTCCGCACGGCGGCCCATTTCGTCCCATGAGCGACACCGATAGCGCACACAGGGGGCGAGTGTACGACCCCGACATCGAGCATGCATTCCCGGACGAGCGGCTCAACGAAGTGCTCGCAACGGTCGAAAACGACCCCGAGATTCAGGCCTATCTCGACGCCCAGAACGTGAACCCGGTCGCGCGCAAGCGCTACAACGACCACGGCTCGAAACACATCTCCATCGTTCGCAACCGCGCACTCTGTCTGTACGACTTCCTCAAAGCCGGCGGTGTCGGCTTCAATGGCGCGGCCGACCAGGGTCTCGACGAGGCCGACGAACCGGTCATCATCGCGCTGGCCGCGACGCTGCACGACATCGGCCACGTCGTCCACCGCGAGGACCATCCCTACTACTCGATTCCGCTTGCCGCGGACGTTCTCGACCGCCTGCTCCCCGATTTCGGCTGGTACGACGTCGAAGAGCGTGTCCGACTCAAAGGCGAAGTCCTCCACGCGATTCTCTGCCACCACACCCCCGAGAACCCGCTCACGCTCGAAGCCGGCGTCGTCAGGGTCGCCGACGCCCTCGACATGGAACACGGCCGCTCGCGCCGCCCCTACGAGCAGGGCGGCCGCGGTATCAACACCGTCTCCAGCCAGGCCATCCGCGAGGTGAGCCTCCGTGCCGGCGAGGACATCCCTGTGGTGGCCGAAATCGAGATGACCGACGCCGCCGGCGTCTATCAGGTCGACAGCCTCCTCAAGGCGAAACTCACCGGTTCGGGTCTCGAAGACGACGTGCGCATCGTCGCCGTCACGACCCACGAACCCGACGAGCAGCTCGTCGAGCGCGTCGAGCTCTAATTACCCCACTTTTTTACAGGAGGTCCTCCCTCGCACCCTGCGGGCGCTCGGTCGAACCCCCTGCAAAAACCTGGACTAAAAACTCCCGCTCACACCTCCGGCGCTCGCGGCGAACCCCGCTCACTCCGTTCGCGCGGATGCTACCACTTCCTGCGCAGCGCCACCACCGCACCCACACAGCACCGCCGAAGCCCTCGGCGCGCGCTCACTCCGTTCGCTACTCGCTCCCTTCGGTCGCTCGCGCCCCTCGCCCTTCATCCACCAGGCACCGCAAACCGCCACCGCGACCGCGGACCGCCCACCGCACCGCCGCGGCCGCGCCGCGACCGCAGCGGCGGGCCGCAAATCCCCACAAACACCGCTCACCAATACATTTCCGTGTGTTTTGTTCGCGTGACAAGACTGTCCGAAGAGGGGTCGAACGGATGGCTTTTTGAAGCTTCACGGCCGTCGTTCTAGCAGTGTCGGAGTCCGCTGGAGGCTCGCTAAGTCTCTTCAGAAACCGTGAGTTCGTCGCCCTCGCCAGCACCGCCTTCGCCCGCTCGCAGGCCTTTTCAACCATCCTCATCGCGCTCGCGCTGTACGCCGACATATTTGGTACTTCGAGCACTGTCGAGGGCCTGTT
Source organism: Halococcus sp. AFM35 (assembly GCF_051195015.1). Classification (NCBI taxonomy): domain Archaea; kingdom Methanobacteriati; phylum Methanobacteriota; class Halobacteria; order Halobacteriales; family Halococcaceae; genus Halococcus; species Halococcus sp. AFM35. The sequence goes on along the minus strand of NZ_JBNTJU010000022.1, from coordinate 21,514 downwards.
CGGCACGGTGTTCGCGCTCGTCCAGTTGCTCATCGTCCTGCCGCTGGGCCGCGCCGTCGACACCCACAACGCGAAACGATTTCTCGTCGCCGGACTCGCAATCAACGTCCTCGCGTTCGTCGGGTTCGCGCTCGTCGGCAGCGCCACCGACGTGATTCTCGTCCGCATCGTGCAGGGCGCTGGCGCGAGCGTCCTCTGGATTACGGGGTCGGCGGTCGTCGGCGAACTCAGCCCCGGTAGCGAACGAGGGCGCTGGCTCGGCACCTACAATCAGGTGACGGCGTTTTCGAGCCTCGCGGGTGACCTACTCGGCGGCTTCCTCCTCTTCGCCTACGGCTTCACCCTCACCTACGCGGTGCTCTCGCTGGTGACGATTCTGGCGACGCTCGCCGTGCTCGCCTTCCTCCGTGACAACCCCGGCGGGCGGACCGACCCCGAGGAGGCCACGGGTATCGAGACGCTACGCACGCTGCTCGACCGGGCCGCTATCCGCGCGCTCGTCGTCTTCCGGCTGGGCTTCGGCTTCGGGAAGATGGCAGTAATAATTTTCCTGCCCATCTACGCCCACACCGAGTTCGGCATGAACCCGCTCATGGTCGGCGGCATCCTCGCCGGCGGCAAACTCACGAAATCCCTTCTTCAGGGCGTGGTCGGCAGCTACACCGACCGGGTGGGCCACAAACACCAGTTCGTCATCGCGGGCGCGCTCACCTACGCGCTCGGGACGGCGATGGTACCCTTCGCCGGCAGCGCTGCGGGCGTGTTCCCGCCGGTCTCGCTGTCGGCGTTCGGGGCGTCGGTGACGCTCGCGCCGGCCTTCTTCGTGCTCTTCGCGGCCTACGCGGTCATCGGCGTCGCCGACAGCCTCCGTCTGCCGGCGAGCATGGCATTGTTCGTCGAGGAGGGCGAGCGCTTCGACGCCGTCGCGGCCAGTCTCTCGCTGCGCTCGGTGGCGTGGAAGGTCGGCGAAGTCGTCGGTCCGTTCACCGTGGGCGCTATCTGGGACGCCACCTCGGTGTTCACGGCCTTTTTCACCGCCGCCGGGTTCATCGTGCTCTCGACAGGAGTCTTCGTCGTCCTCTACCGGACCGAACCCGCACCGAGCGCGACGCCGACGCCGGGCGACTGATCCGAAAAACTCGAACGACCCGTCAGAGGAACCCGTCGTTTGCGAGGCGTTCGACGGCCTCACGTATGCGTTCTTGGCTGTTCGCGTACGAAAAGCGCGCGTAGCCGGGCGTGCCGAACGCGCTGCCGGGCGTCGTCGCCACGTGCGGCCCTTCGAGCGCGTCCTCGCACCATCCCTGATCGTCCTCGTCGACGGGGACCATCATGTAGAAGGCTCCCTCGGGCTTCGAGACCTCGATGCCGTGGTCGGCCAGCAGGTCGGCCAGCAGGTCGCGCCGTTCCTCGAAGGCCTCGGTCATCTGGACGACCGCGCGGTCGGTGTTTTCGAGGGCCTCGATGCCCGCGTGCTGGACGAAGTTCGTCGCCGAGGAGACCGAATGCGACTGGAGCTTGCCGGCCTGCGAGACGAGTTCCTCGGGCGCGGCGAGATAGCCGAGTCGCCAGCCCGTCATCGAGTAGGCCTTCGAGAAGCCGTTGATGGTGACTGTTCGACCACCCATTCCGTCCAAGGTCCCCAAACTCCGCGGCTCGACGCCGTAGGTGATTTCCTTGTAGATCTCGTCGGAAATCACGGTCATATCGTGTTCGACCGCGAGGTCGCGGACGCTCTCCAAGGCCGCGTCGGAGTACACAGCCCCAGAGGGGTTCGACGGCGAGTTCACCACCAGTAGCTCCGTGTCGTCCGACACGCTCTCGGCGAGGTCGTCGAGGGCGGGTTCGAGCTGGAAGTCGTGGGCCGCGAGGTCCACACGGGAAAGCGAGCCGCCGGCGAGTTTCGCCATCGCCTCGTAGGAGACCCACGCGGGGTCGAGCAGGCAGACCTCGTCGCCCTCGTCGATGAGCGTCTGGAACGTCTCGAAGAGCGCCTGCTTGCCGCCCGGCGTGACGATGATCTCCTCCGGCGAGTAGTCGAGTCCGTCCCCGTCGAGTTTCGCGGCGATTGCCTCCCGGAGTTCGGCGATACCATTGGAAGCGGTGTAGCCCGTATGGCCGGCGTCCATCGCGTCCTTGCCGGCTTCGACGATGTTCTCGGGCGTCGGGAAGTCGGGTTCGCCGACGCTCAAGTCGACGACGTCCGCGCCCTCGGCTTCGAGTTCGCCCGCGAGCGTGCTGATGGCGAGCGTCGCGCTCGGTTCGACGCGCTCGACGCGCTCGGCGAAGTTCATGGCGACCACCTGTGGTCGCCGTGAGTAGCGTGGAACTCCGAGGGAGTTCCACGGACCATTCGAGCGGGCGCTGCCCGCTCGAAGACAGGGAGCAACTTCGTTGCGACCGTGTTCATGCCAGCGCCTCCAGTTGGTCGAGCGCGCTCTCGACGGCGCGCGCACCGTACTCGACGCGCTCGCGCGCCTCCGCGCCGCTCATGCCGGGGCCGAGAACGCCGAAGGCCACCGGTTTGTCGCGGTCGAGACTCACGTCGGTCAATCCCTGTGCGGCGGCGTCGACGATGATTTGGTCGTGGTCGGTGTCTCCAGAGACGACTGCGCCGAGGGCCGCGACGGCGTCGATTCCCTCCTGTCGGGCGAGGCGGTCGGCCGCCAGCGGCGTGTCGTACGCGCCGGGTACTGGAATCATTTCGGCGACCTCGGCCCCGCGCTCGGCGGCGGCATCGCGTGCGTGCTGCTCCATCTCGGCCGCCAGTTCCCCGTAGAACTGTGCGACCACCAATCCCAAACTGGGCATACCTGCGGATACAGAGCGCGCGCCAAAGGCCTACCGCTCCGCGAGCGCAAACGAAACGCTCCTAACCGCCCCGCCATCCTCATCGATATGGTATCGACCGACGGCATCGCCGGGCGCGGCCGCCGCGTCACGCTCGCCGTCGTCGCCATCGCCCTCTTCGCGCTCGTCGCCCGCATCGCCTTCCTCGGCGACCGCATCGCCCACTGGGACGAGGCCCGGGTCGCCTACTGGATTCTCAACTACGCCGATACCGGCACCTTCGAGTATCGGCCCATCATCCACGGTCCGTTCCTCCAGCAGGTGAACCGGTTCGTCTTCGAACTGTTCGGCGCGAACGATTTCACGATGCGGCTGGTGGTCGCACTCCTTGGGGCGGCGCTGCCGCTTGCGGCGCTACTCTTCCGGAAGCGGCTCTCTTGGGTCGAAACGGTCGCGTTCGCCCTGTTTTTGGCCGTCAACCCCGTCCTGCTCTACTACTCGCGGTTCATGCGCAGCGACCTGCCGTTGGCGGCGTTCATGCTGTTCGCGCTCGGGTTTTTCGTCCGCGCGCTCGATACACACGGACCTCGATACGTCCACGCGGGCGTCCTCGCGCTCGCGCTCGCGTTCACCACCAAGGAGAACGTGCTCATCTACCTCGTGACGTGGCTCGGCGCGCTCGTCCTGCTTGCCGACCACCGACTGCTCATCGAGCGCGGTCTCCAGTTCGACCCGCGAGCAGCGCCCGACCGCATCGGGCATCTCGGTACGGCTCTGCGCGCGTGGATGCCACACTTCTTGCTCGTCATCGTCGAGTTCCTCGTCATCGTGGTGTACTTCTACGCGCCACGGACGGACGATGCGACCACGGGATTCGACGCACTGCTCGCCAACCCCGCGGCGGTTGTCGGCGAGGCGACGCTCGGCTCGTGGAACGCCTTCTTCGCCCAGTGGGTGAGCGGTGACAGTCAGAACCACGCCTACCTGCCCTATCTCGGCGATTTCGTCGAAACGCTCGTCGTCGGGTCGGGCGCGCTCGTCGTGCTCGCGTTCATCGGCTTTCTCGCCGACCGCTACTCGGAGAAACATCCGCGTGACCTCGTCGCCTTCGCCTTCTACTGGGGGTTCGTGAGCGTCTTCGGCTATCCCATCATCACCGATATCATGGCCCCGTGGGCGACCGTTCACGCCATCGTGCCGCTCATGATACCGGCGGCGGTCGGCGCGGGCGTGCTCTACGAACGGGGAAAAACGGCGCTCGCCCGCGACGACCGACCAGCCGTCGCTGCGGCGTTCGTCATCGCCCTGCTCGTCGTCGGGCAAGTGGGCTATATCGGGGTGCAGAACGTCTATCTCGACGACCAATCCGAGGAGAACGCGCTCGTCCAGTACGCCCAACCCGCCGACGACCTCCGGCCGACGATTCGTGACATGGCTGCCCTGAGCGCGACGAATCGGGGAACGGACGTGTTACTCTATGGCGATTACCTCGTCGCGGATACCAACGGGAGTCGGGAACCGGCATGCTCGGCGTGGTTCAATGTCCTCCCGTTACCGTGGTACATGGATGCATACGACATGAACGTCTCGTGTGCGGGCGAGCCGTCGGCGTTCGAGCGACGCGTGAACGAGAGCAATCCGCCGGTGGTCATCGGGTTGAGCACCGACAGCGAGTTCCTCGCGGCCAATCTTGATGGCTACGACGAGCGGGCGTACGTGTTGCGAACGCAGGACACCGCGAAAACCAACACGACGTTCTTCGTCGACGAGAGCCGACTACCGGTGAACCGAGGTCGGTAAAACAACGCTTAAGCGCGCGAGTCGAAAACCGCCGCCATGCAACTCACCGCTGACGGGCCGGTCGTGGGGGTGGTCGGCGGCGGCCAGCTCGGGCGGATGCTCGGCGAGGCCGCCGCGCCGCTCGGGGTCGAACTCGTCGCAAGCGACCCGACGCCGGACCCGCCGGCCGCACCGGTCGTGAGCGAGACCCTTCAAGGGGCGTTCGACGACGCCGATACTATCGATGCCCTCGCCGAGTGCGCTGACGTGCTGACCTACGAGATCGAACTCGCCGACCCGGACGCGCTCGAACGCGCGAGCGAGGCCCACGATACTCCTGTGCATCCCGCACCCGACACGCTCCGGATGATTCAGGACAAACTCGTCCAGAAGCGCCATCTTCGGGACGCGGGCGTTCCGGTGCCCGAGTTCCGTCCGGCTGGAAGCGTCGCTGAACTCCGGGAGGCGCTCGAAGACCTCGGCTATCCGGCGATGCTGAAGGCCCGTAAGGGAGGTTACGACGGCCGCGGGAACGTTCCCATCGAGTCGCCGGATGACGTCGAGACCGCCTTCGAGCAGGTCGAGGGACAAGCGATGGTCGAGGAATTCGTCCCCTTCGAGCGCGAACTCTCGGTCATCGGTGTTCGTGGCGACGGCGAGCAGCGGGTGTTCACGCCCGGCGAGAACGTTCATGAAGAGGAAATCCTGCGCGAGACGGTCGTGCCGGCGCGCGTTCCAGAGGACGTCCGCGAGCGCGCGAAGTCGGTCGCCCGCGAGGTGCTCGACCTGCTCGACGGCCGCGGCGTCTTCGGCATCGAACTGTTCGAGGTCAGCGAGGCGCGAAGCGCCTCGGACAGTTCGAGCGGGCGAAGCCCGCGAGAAGAGGGCGAGATTTCGGTCAACGAAATCGCGCCACGACCCCACAATTCGGGTCATTGGACCATCGAGGGCGCGCGAACCTCCCAGTTCGAACAGCACATCCGAGCGGTGCTCGGCTGGCCGCTCGGCGCGACCGACCGGCGCGGCCGGACGGTGACGAAAAACCTCCTCGGGGACGTGTCGGAGCCACGACCCGCCGCCCTCGATGGGGCCGAGGCGGTGCTCTCCGAACCGAGCGCGAACCTGCACTGGTATGGAAAACGCGAGGCGCGCCCGCTCCGGAAGATGGGCCACGTCACGCTCACCGACGACCGCGCCGAGACCGACGAACTGTTCGCCCGCGCCCGCGAACTGCGCGACGACTGGACCTTTGACAGATGACCACCGAAATCGACGACCTCATCGACGAGCTGCGAGCCGAGGCCGAAACCGATAAATCACCCGCAGAAACGCCCGATGTAGGCATCATTATGGGGTCGGATTCGGACCTCGATGTCATGGCCGGCGCCTACGAGGCGCTCACGGAACTCGGGTTCGAGGAGGATACGGGTGACGAACCGCCCGACGGCCGCTTCACCTTCGAGTCGTATGTGGTTTCGGCCCACAGAACGCCCGACCTCATGTACGCCTACGCCGAGACCGCCCGCGAGCGCGGATTGGCGGTCATCATCGCCGGCGCGGGTGGCAAGTCGGCCGACCTGCCGAACATGACCGCCTCGATTGCCTTTCCCATACCTGTGATCGGCGTTCCGGTCCAGGAGAAGTCGGTCGATTCGGTCATCGGGATGCCGACGGGTGCGCCCATCGTCGCCGTCGATGCGGGCAAGTCGTTCAACGCCGGCCTGTCGGCGGTGCAGGTTCTCGCCACCGAACACGAGGAACTGGCCGAGCGGTTGGTCGAGTATCACGAGGAACTCGAAGCCGACGTCGCGGGGGTCTCGCGGGACCTCCACGAGCAGGGTATCGAGGCGTTTCGGGAGTGACTTGCGTGGCGAGTCGGTCGCTCGCGGGCGGAAAGAATCAATCCTTATGTGAGTGCGCTCCAAAACGATACCACGAGCAACCAACCACATGAATCAATGGATAGCTGTCGGGGCGCTGACGTTCGTCGCCATCGCCGTCCCGCTCTCGTTGCTGGTCGTGTCGTACCTGTTGCGACCCAGCGTGCCCGAACAGGGCAAATCGGCCGTCTACGAGTCGGGTGAGGTCCCGACGGGCAACACGCGCATCCGGTTCAACATCCAGTACTACATGGTCGCGCTGTTGTTCCTCGTCTTCGACATCGAAACAGTATTGATATTCCCGTGGACGGTCATCTACCGCGATGCCGTCCAGAGCGCGGGGCTGGTGGCCGCACTCGTGCCGATGTTGATATTCATCGGCGTGCTCGTCGTCGGTCTCGCGTGGGCGTGGCGCAACGGCGCGGTGCAGTGGATTCACAGCCAGAATTCGAGCGGAACCACACGACAATGAGCAGCGACAACCAATCCCAGACCGCGAACGCGGACGCACAGACCACCCAGGAGGCCCGCATGGGCGGCGGCACCGACAGCCGCTTCAACTCCAAACTCAGGAACGCCTTCGGCTCTTCGCCGTTTATCCTCACGAAATTCGACTCCTTCATGAACTGGGTGCGTGGCTCCTCGATGTTCATGCTCCAGTTCGGCATCGCCTGCTGTTCCATCGAGATGATGCACACCTACGCCGTGAAACACGACCTCGACCGCTTCGGGTCGGGGGTCCCCAGAGCCTCGCCACGGCAGGCCGACGTCATCATCGTTCCCGGCACCATCGTCTCGAAGTTCGCCCCGCGGATGAAGCGGGTCTACGACCAGATGCCCGAACCCAAGTTCGTGGTCTCGATGGGGTCGTGTACCATTTCGGGGGGTCCGTTCCAGAAGGGCTACAACGTCGTCAAAGGGGCCGAAGAGGTCATCCCGTGTGACATCCACGTGCCGGGCTGTCCGCCGCGGCCGGAGGCGCTCATCTACGGCGTCGCCAAACTTCAGGAGCGCATCGCCGAGGGCGAGAGCGCGCCCGTCACCGTGAAGCCGTACGAACTCGAACAGTTCGGCGACTTGGAGCGCGACGAGCTGGTGGACAAACTCGCCGACGACATCGACGAGGACACGCTCGTCATGCGGTACAACTGGAACGATTCGCCATGAGCTTGGAACGACCAACCGACAGAACCCATACTGTGGGCGTCACCGAAGACGGTCTCGACTACGACGCGCTCGCCGACCTGCTCGGCGACAGCGTGGTGAGCCGCGAGACACACCTGAACGCCGAGGCGTTCGTCATTCGTCCCGACGAGGTTCAAGAGGTACTCTTCGCGCTGCGCGACGAGGCGGGCTTCGACCACTGCTCGAACGTCACCGCCCAGGAGTACGAGGACCGCTTCGAGAGCATCTACCACCTGAAGAAGTACGCCGACCCCACACAGGAACTCTCCATCGTGGTGCCGGCGGCGAAGGGTAACCCCGTGAGCGAGAGCGCCGAACCGGTCTTTCGGACTGCGGACTGGCACGAGCGCGAGGCCTACGACTTGGTGGGGATTCAGTACGACGACCACCCCGACCTCCGGCGGATTCTCCTGCCCGAGACGTGGCAGGGCCATCCGATGGGCCTGGACTACAATCAGGAGAAGCCCCAGATCGTCACGCTCGATTCCCACGCCAACCCGCTCGAAGACGACGAGCGCGACGACGGCGCGGACACGATGTACCTGAACATCGGCCCGCACCACCCCGCCACGCACGGCGTGCTCCACATCGAGACGGTGCTCGACGGTGAGCAGGTCGCCCACGTCGAGCCGGACATCGGCTATCTGCATCGCTGCGAGGAGCAGATGGCCCAGCAGGGTAAGTACCGCCACGAGATCATGCCCTATCCCGACCGCTGGGACTACGTCTCGGCGGGTATCCTGAACGAATGGGCCTACGCCCGCACCGCCGAGGACCTCGCGGGCCTCGACGTGCCGGAGTACGCCCAAGTGATTCGGACGATGAGCGCCGAACTCTGCCGCATCGCCGCCCACATGCTCGCGGTCGGCACGTTCGCGCTCGACGTGTACGGGGAGTTCACCGCGACCTTCATGTACGCCTTCAGGGATCGGGAGGTCGTCGAGAACATCCTGGAGGACCTCACCGGTCAGCGGCTGATGTTCAACTACCTTCGATTGGGCGGGGTGGCGTGGGACCTGCCCGAGCCGCGCGAGGACTTCTTCGAGAAAACGCGGGACTTCCTCGACGGCCTGCCACACAAACTCGACGAGTACCACGACCTGCTGACGTCGAACGAGATCTTCCAGTTGCGATGCGTCGACACTGGCGTCTTGGATACCGAGACGGCGAAGTCGTATGGTGCGACGGGTCCGGTCGCCCGGGCGTCGGGCGTCGATTACGACCTCCGGCGGGACGACCCCTATGGCTACTACCCCGACCTCGATTGGGACGTCGTGACCGCCGAGGAAGGCGACAACTATGCGCGCGTGCTCTGTCGGTTGCAGGAGGTCGAGGAGTCCGCCCGCATCATCGAGCAGTGTGTGGACCTCTTGGAGGATTGGCCCGAGGACGACCGCGAAATTCAGTCGAACGTCCCCCGGACGCTGCGACCGGACGACGACGCCGAAATCTACCGGGCCGTCGAGGGTGCGAAGGGCGAACTCGGCATCTATATCCGCAGCGATGGAACGGACAAACCCGCGCGGTTCAAGATTCGCAGCCCGGCGTTTTCGAACCTCCAGACGCTGCCCGAACTGTCCGTCGGCGAGTACGTGCCGGACCTCATTGCCTCCTTGGCGAGCCTCGACATCGTCCTCGGCGAGGTCGATAGATGAGCGCGCGCGACCTACTCTTCCAACAGGGCGGCAACGCGACGAACGGAACTGGCGGGGCGAACGCGACGAACGCCTCCGCGGGCGGTGTGGGCGGACAGACCTTTCCCGAGGCGTTGAGCCAGCTATTGGGGTTCGGGCCGAACCCCGACCCCGGCTTACAGTTCCTGTTCGCCATCGTCGGTGCGACGATCATCGCCGTGCTCTTCCTGACGGTGGCCGCCGTCGCCGGCATCTGGGGCAAGCGGAAGATCACCGCCGCGTTCACCGACCGCATCGCGGTCAATCGGGTCGGTCCCTTCGGATTGCTGATCATCGTCGCTGACGCGGTACGGCTGCTCTCGAAGGAGGTCATCATCCCCGACAGCGTCGACCGCCCGGCCTTCGACATCGCGCCGATGGTGCTGCCGTTCTCGGCGTTACTCGGTTTTGCGGTCATCCCGTTGGGGAGCGGCCTCCAGCTGGCCGACCCCGAGACGGGCTTCGTGTTCGTCTTCGCGGCCTCATCGCTCGCCTCCCTTGGACTGCTGATGTCGGGCTATGCATCGAACAACAAGTACTCGTTCCTCGGGGGCCTGCGCGCGCTCGCACAGAACCTCGCCTACGAGATTCCGCTCGTCATCACGGCGGCGTCGGTCGTTCTCTTCACCGGAAGCCTCCAGTTGAGCGAGGTCGTTGCCGCCCAGACGCAACCGCTGTTCACGATTGCGGGCGTGTCGATACCCTCGTGGTTCGCGTTCGTCAACCCCTTCGCCTTCGTGCTGTTTCTGGTGGCGAACCTTGCCGAGGTCGGGCGTAACCCGTTCGACACGCCCGAAGCGCCGGGCGAACTCGTGGCGGGGTACATGACCGAGTATTCGGGTGCGTACTTCGTGTTGCTCTATCTCGGTGAGTTCCTCCACATCTTCTTGGGTGGTGCAATCGTCGCGACCCTCTTCCTCGGCGGTCCCGCGGGACCGATTCTCCCGGGCATCGTCTGGATGCTCATCAAGATCATGGCCGTCTATCTGTTCACCCAGTGGATGCGCTCGGCCATCCCGCGGGTACGCATCGACCAGATGATCGAAATCGGCTGGAAGGGCCTGCTCGTGATGAGCTTCGCCAACCTCGTGCTCACGGCCGTCCTCGTGGGCGTAATCGCCTAAAAACACCACAAGCAATCATGATCGGACTCCTCAAATCGATGGCGACGACGATGAGACACGCACTCGACGGGTCGACCTTTACCGTCGAGTACCCCGATACCGCACCCGAGGTCAGTCCCCGCTTCCGCGGGGTGCACAAATTCAGTCAGGAGCGCTGCATCTGGTGTCGCCAGTGTGAGAACGTCTGCCCGAACGACACCATCCAAATCGTGATGGACGAACAACGGAACGGCGAGCAGTACAACCTCCACATCGGTCAGTGCATCTACTGCCGGCTCTGTGAGGAGGTTTGCCCTGTGGACGCCATCCTTCTCACCCAGAACTTCGAGTTCACGGGTGATACGAAGGACGACCTCGCGCTCAACAAAGAACAGCTGAAGAACGTCCCGTGGTACAAGGACATCGACCCGCTCGAATCCCGCGAACCCGACCGCGGCGCGTGGATCGGTGAGGGCGAGGGCGAACTCGACTACCAGTAGCCGTTCGGGCCGAGCGAATATTTATATGCTATCGAGACGTTGCTCCAGCAACCACGGTGTGTGAAAAGAGATGCCAGCAACCGAAACAACGGACGGAGAGGCCGAAGCTGACGCAGAGACGACCGCGTTCGTCACGGAATCGTCACGACGGACGGCGGTCCTCGAACGGCTCGTTACCGGGCCGGCGAGTGCTGCCGACATCGCCACCAGAGATGCGCCGCGCGTCGAGGGCGTGCGCGGCGTGAGTGGGAATTTGAGCGTCAACCGAACCGAATCGACGACCGAAGAACTGCGTGAGCGGGGATTGGTCGAACTGCTCGTCGACGGCGACACGCGCGTTTACAGCCTCACCGCAAAGGGCGAGCGGATACTGTTCGCGCTCGAATACGAGACGAGCTGACGACGCCTACGTCGCCCGTCGATTTTCGACGCTTAGGGGACCACGATACGCTCGGCGTACTTCGATTACCTAATTTCTGCTCTATTGAAAATGACCGACGGCGTAGCGATTTGATGATTTAGCCAGTTGTTACTCAATACAATCCCCGCTTTCATTGTCTGGAATATATCCAACCGAATTGATCGCGTTGTCGCTGCCAGATCAGACAGGATACTCGCGGTTCTTTCCGACTCAACTGCGTGACGTCTCAACTCATAATCCACGAATCCCGCCACCGTACCGCATTTTCAACAAAGCACTAATTTCAGGCGCTAAGGCCCCTCCCTCAAGGAGCGAGTGCGGTGCGGGGCGAGCGAGTAGAGAGGGGATACAGCGTCCCCAGAACGCTTCGCGTTCTGGTGTGCGAACGAGACGCTCCGCGTCTCGTCAACGCCGTCATCAGTTGACCTTCCGAGGTTCCGGCGTGTCGGCTGGCCGGACCACGAGCGATACGTTTATGTTTCTACAAAGTTTATACTCCACCGATGGACCGGCACGAGGTCGAAGGCCACGAAGTCGTCGACGGCGAAGTGAAGCCCACCGGAAACGGCGCTCACGTTCTCGTCCCGCGACGGTGGATCGGCGCGACTGTCAAAGTCGTTCGCACCTCCGAACCGAATCCAGACGAGTAGACCATGCTCAACTACAGGTTCCGGCTCAACCCCACGCCCGCTCAAGCAAAGCAGTTAGCGTGGACGCTGGACACCTGCCGACAGGTCTACAACCACTTTCTCCACCGATTGAATCGCGTCGAGAACACGTCGTCGTACAACGAGCAGCAGCGACTACCGAAGCTCAAGGAGTGGTGGACCGACCTGAAATCAGTCCACTCCAAGGTGCTTCAGAAGGTCGTGCAGCGGTTGTACGACAATCTCTCGACGCTTCGCGGTCTGAAGGAGAACGGCCACCGCGTCGGTCAACTCCGGTGGAAGGGAGCGGGATACTACCATTCGTTCACCTACAACCAGTCCGGTTTCAAGCTCGACAAAAAGAGCGACCGCGACGAACTGTGGCTGTCGAAAATCGGCAGTATCCCTGTGGTCGCACACCGCGACCTCCCCACCGATGCGACCGTGAAATCCGTCACGGTGAAACGCGAACCCACCGGACGCTGGTATGCCGTCCTTTCGGTCGAAACGCCCGACGACCCGCCGGAGAAACCGGCGAATCCCGAGAACGTCGTCGGCATCGACGTGGGGATACTGAAATTCGCCCACGACACCGACGGCACGGCGGTCGGGTCGCTCGACCAGTCGCACGAACGCGACCGGCTGGAACACGAACAGCGTGTTCTCGACCGGAAAGAGCACGGGTCGAACAACTGGAAGAAGCAACGCCGGAAGGTTGCTCGGCGTCATGCCAACCTCAAGCGAAAACGGCGCGACTTTCTCCACAAGTTGTCGAACTACTACGCCCGCGAATACGACCTCGTGGCGGTCGAAGACCTCGACGCGAAAAGTCTGATGCAACTCGACGGCAACAGCCGCAATCGAGCGTCAGCCGCATGGGGAACCTTCCGCCGGATGCTCGCGTACAAGTGCGAACGCGAAGGCACGCACTTCGCGGAGGTTCGACCACACGGAACGACCAAAGAGTGCGCTCGGTGCGGTGTCGAGACGGACAAGCCGCTGTGGGTGCGCGAACACTCGTGTCCGGCGTGTGGCTTCACCGCCGACCGCGACGAAAACGCCGCGTGGAACGTCCTCCAACGCGGTATCGACAAAGTAGGTATGGGCAATGCCGAATCAACGCCTGCGGAGACTGTGGTCCCTACGGCGACTGCTTTTCAGCCAGTCGCTGCAAACCACGTCGCGGAAACAGGAATCCCCACCCTCAAGCGCGAGCCGTCAGGCGAGCGGTAGGGTGGGGAGGAAGTCACTCGGCGTCGCCCTCGAAGTCGCCACCATACCGCATGAAGAAATAGGCAAGGCCGAGCGTCGAGAGCAGGAACGTCGACGCCGCGACGCCGAGACTCTTGGCGAAGCCCGGGATTGGCGGTTCGGAGGACCCACTGCTGGCACCGCCCTGCTGGACGATGATGGTGCCGGTCATGCCGGCCGATTCGTGCGGGTCACAGACGTACGGATGTTCACCGGTCTGTTGGAAGGGTGGGGTCGTGAAACTGAACCCCTTGTCCTCGATGGGCTGGTGGCCCCACTTACCGCTATCGGGATTCACGTTGTGGCCGCTCGAACCCCATGTAAACTTTACCGACGTGCCGGGTGCTATCGTCAGCTCTGCGGGTTCGAAGGTCAGCGCGCCACCCGGCCCGACCGTGACCGTTTTCGCCGACCCGCCGCCCGAGCCACCCTCTTGGGCGGCGGCCGTGCCGCTCGCACCCGCGACGGCCGCCGTTCCCGCTGCCGTTCTGAGGAAGCCGCGTCGACTCACGCTCTCGTCGGCGTCGGTATCGTCCATGTGCCGACGTAGTGAACCAACGCTACTGAACATTACGATGCCTCGTGCGCTATTCGAGCGCGCTCGCGGCCCGAATCACGGCCCGCTCGCCGAAGGCCGGCCCGATGAACTGTGCGCCCACGGGGAGTCCGTCGGCGGTCCCGGCCGGCACCGAGATCGCCGGCAGGTCGGCGAGGTTCACCGGGACGGTGTTGGCGTCCATGAGGTAATGCTGGAGCGGGTCGTCGAGGCTCTCGCCGAGTTTCGGTGGCAGGACGGGCATCGTCGGCGAAGCAAGCACGTCCGCTTCGTCGAGCGCTCGGTCGAAGTCCTGCTTTATCCACGCGCGGGCGTCCTGGGCTTTCTTATAGTATTTGTCGTGATAGCCGGCCGAGAGCGCGTAGGTCCCCAAAAGAATCCGACGCTTCACTTCGGGTCCGAAGCCCGCTTCGCGCGCGCGGGCGAACGCATCGTTCCAGTCGCCGTCGAACCCGCCCGAGAGACCATAGCGAACGCCGTCGAACCGCGCGAGGTTCGAGGAGGCCTCGGACATGGCGATGACGTAGTACGCCTGTACGGCGTGGTCGAGCGATGCGAGCTCGACCTCCCGGACCTCGGCTCCCCGGCTTTCGAGGTCCGCGATGCGTGCTTCGAAGACGGACGCGACGCGCTCGTCGGCCCCGTCGACGAGGCTCGTGAGAACGCCAATCGTGGTTTCCTCGATATCGCCGTCGGCGGCGCTCGCGTAGTTCGTGTCCGCACCCGTCTCGCGGGCATCGCCCGCTCGACCGTCCGAGGTCGTTCGAGAGGCGCTCTGCGCCTCTCGTGATGACGAGACGGTTTCGCCGTCTCGAACCACGCTTCGTGCCTCGCGTGTCGTTGCGTCGCGCTCGTCCGGGCCGGCGATGACGTCGAGCAGTTCGGCTGCCTCCTCGACGGTCGGCGCGAGCGGGCCGATCTGTTCCAAGGAGTTCGCATACGCGACCAGCCCGTACCGCGAGACCAGTCCATAGGTGGGTTTGATGCCGACGACGCCACAGAAGGCGGCCGGACAGCGCACCGACCCGCCAGTATCGGAGCCGAGCGCGAGGTCGGCCTCGCCGGCGGCGACGGCGGCCGCGCTCCCGCCCGAGGAACCGCCCGGAACCCGCTCCTCGTCGACGGGATTGGTTGTCGGGCCGAAGTGGGAGGTCTCGGTTGTCGTGCCCATGCCGAACTCGTCCATGTTCGTCTTCCCGACGATGGTCGCGCCCGATTCCGTGAGTCGCTCGACCACGGTGGCGTCGTAGGGCGGGACGTACCCTTCGAGCATCGCCGAGCCACAGGTCGTGGGAACTCCTTCGGTGGAGATGTTGTCCTTGAGTGCGACCCGCTGACCGTCGAGTGGCCCGTCGGACTCGCTTTCGATTACCTCACGAGTGATGAAGGCGTCGCTCATCCGACCGGTGGTCCCTCGAAGTAGCCCTCATCGGTTTCGGGGGCGTTCTTGAGCGCTTCGTCCTGTGAGAGGCTTTCGCGCGCCTCGTCGGTGCGCAGGACGTTCACGAGGTCCGGGTCGGATTCGACGTCCGGCACCTCGTCGAGCGTCTCGAAGTAGCCGAGCACGTCGGCGAACTGCGCGGCGAACTCGTCCACCTCGCTCTCGTCGAGGTCGACCCGGGCGAGGGCGGCGACGTGGGCCACCGCCTGCGGGTCGACGCTCCTGTCAGTCATACCGGGAGACGGGGCGAGGTCGGCACTAAGCGTTTCGAAACGATGACGCAACACCGACAATCACCGGCCGTTTTCCTCCCGTATGGAGACGACCCGACACTTCACCGCGACGGTGTATCTCGTCAACGACGGCGCGACGGCGCTGCATCGCCATCCGAAACTCGGGATTCGCCTCCCGCCCGGCGGACACGTAGACCGCGACGAACTGCCCCACGAGGCGGGCCTGCGCGAGGTTCGCGAGGAGACGGGACTGGAGGCCGAACTCCTCGCCAGCGCGCCGGCCATCGACGCGCCGGACGGGCGAGCGCTGCCCCAGCCCCGCTATCAGATGCTCTACGATATCGACGTCCATCCTGACGGACGGGTTGCCCACCAGCACATCGACTTCGTCTATTTCGCGCGCGTCGGCAGTCGGACGATTGCTCCCGAGGGTGACGACGAACCGAGTTCCGAGGCGTGGACGTGGTACACGCCGGCGGAACTCCGTGCGAGCGATATCGACACGGATACAACCGAAATCGGCTGTGAGGCAATCGCAACGGTCGAATAGCTTTACAGCAGGCTCGTGAGTCGGCCTTTGATGCGGCGTTTGACGCCGCCGCCGGCCTGCCGGAGGCTGATGCGCCACGGCGTGCGCTTGCCGATGACTTCGGTGCGTCCCGCCCGAATCCCGTCGAGGACGCCCGCGAGCGTGCGCTCGGTCGCGCCGACGGTCGTCACGGCTTGGCCGACCATCTCGGCGATGTGGGCGTCGCTGCCGGCGGTCATCGGAAGGTCGTGCGAGCGGGCGAAGCGGCCGGCGCGGCGGTTCGAGCGCCCGGTCAGGAGTCGGGAGTTGTAGACCTCGATGGCGTCGGCGCTCGCCAGTTCCTCGCTCGTGATGTGGGGGGCAACGCCGCTGCGCGAGCGCTGGAAGGGGTGGGGAACCACCGCGATTCCGTCCTGGTCGTGGATGTGGTCGACGGTGTCGGTAAAGGGGAGTCCTGCGGGGACGCGCTCGTGGATGCCCAGCGCGAGGACGTGGCCGGCGGCGCTGGTCACTTCCGAGCCGGGGATGCCGACCAGCCCGTAGTCGGCGGCGCGCTCGGCCGCGTCGAGACTCGCCTCGATCTCGTCGTGGTCGGTCACCGCGAGCGCATCCAGCCCGACGGCGTCGGCCTGTGAGAGCAGCAGTTCGACGGGGTCGCGGCCGTCGAAGGACAGCTCCGAATGACAGTGAAGCTCGGCCGACAGCACGGGTGCGCGTTCGGGCGCTGGAGCAAAAAGGACCCGGTATCGCCGTCGTCGTGACGCCCATCACAAGCGATTTAGTCGATGTCTCGAAGTGGGAGGTATGCCCCTCTCTCCGTCCGACCGCGAACTCGTCGTCGCAGAACTCGGCCGCGAGCCGACGCGCGCGGAGGCCGCGCTGTTCGAAAACCTTTGGAGCGAACACTGTGCCTACCGCTCCTCGCGACCGCTGCTGTCGGCGTTCGACAGCGAGGGCGAACAGGTCGTCGTGGGGCCGGGTGACGACGCCGCCGTGGTCGCGCTGCCGGGTGAGGAGACCTACATCACGTTCGGCATCGAGAGCCACAACCATCCCTCCTACGTCGACCCCTACGACGGCGCGGCCACCGGCGTCGGCGGCATCGTCCGCGACACGCTCTCGATGGGTGCGTACCCGATAGCGCTGCTCGACTCGCTCTATTTCGGCGCGTTCGACCGCGAACACTCCCGTTACCTCTTCGACGGCGTCGTGGAGGGTATCGCCGGCTATGGCAACGCAATCGGCGTTCCCACGGTCGGCGGCAGTCTCTCGTTTCACCCGGGCTACGAGGGCAACCCGCTCGTCAACGTCGCCTGCGTCGGTCTCCTCCCCGAAGAGCGCCTCCTCACCGCCGAGGCCCAGCGCACGGGCAACAGGCTCGTGCTCGTCGGCAACGCGACGGGACGGGATGGACTCGGTGGCGCGAGCTTTGCGAGCGAGGACTTGGGCGAGGACGCCGCGACCGAGGACCGCCCCGCGGTGCAGGTCGGCGACCCCTACGCCGAGAAGCGACTCATCGAGGCGAACGAAACCCTCCTGGACGAGAACCTCGTCGAGTCGGCCCGCGATTTGGGCGCGGCGGGACTCGGCGGGGCTTCTTCCGAACTCGTCGCCAAGGGCGACTTCGGCGCGCACATCGACCTCGAAACTGTCCACCAGCGCGAACCCGGCATGAACGCCCTCGAAATCCTGCTCGCCGAATCACAGGAACGGATGTGTTATGAAGTCACACCCGAGAACACCGACCGAGTCGCGGCGATTGCCGAACGCTTCGACCTCGGCTGTTCGGTCATCGGCGAAATCACCGACGGGAACTACTCATGTGTGTTCGACGGCGAGACCGTCGTCGACGTCCCGGCCGAGTTCCTCGCCGACGGCGCGCCGACGAACGACCTCCCCGCCGAACGACCCGCGGAACCGGTCCGCGAACTGCCCAGCCCGGACCTCGAAGCGATGTTCGAACGGCTGCTCGAACACCCGAACACCGCGAGCCGTGAGTGGGTCTATCGCCAGTACGACCACGAGGTGGGCCTCCGCACCGCTCGCGGGCCGGGCGACGATGCCGCCGTGCTGGCGATTCACGAATCGGGAACGGGGATTGCACTGTCGGCGGGTGCGGAGCCGAACTGGACCGCAGTCGACCCCCACGAGGGTGCGCGCGCGGTCGCACTCGAAAACGCCACGAATCTCGCCGCGAAGGGCGCGACGCCGCTGGCCGCGGTCGACTGCCTCAACGGCGGCAACCCCGAAAAATCGGACGTCTATGGCGGATTCTCGGCCATCGTCGACGGGCTTGCGGAGATGTGTAACTCGCTTTCGGTGCCGGTGGTCGGCGGCAACGTCTCGCTCTACAACGACTCGGCGGCGGGCGCAATCCCGCCGACGCCGACGCTGGCGATGGTCGGCGCGCGCGACGGCGACGATGCCCCGCCGACCGCGCTCGCGGGCGCGGGCACCCTCCTTCTGGTCGGCGACCGCGCGCTCGCTGGGCACGAGGTCGGATTGGGTGGCTCCCAGTATCTCGACTGTGTCGGCGGAACGGACCGTTTCCCGACGCTTCCCGGGAGCCCACAGACGTTGGTCGAGACGCTCGCCGAGGTGGCGAACCACGAGGAAACGCTCGCGGTTCACGACGCGAGCCACGGCGGTCTCGCGGTGACGCTCGCCGAGATGGTTTCGGATGATGCTGGCGCAGTCGTGGATATAAACGGCCCGGCGAGCACCGCCGAACTCTGCTTTCACGAGCAGCCGGGCCGAGCGGTCGTCGAGACGACGAACCCCGCGGCGGTTCGTGCGGCTTTCTCCGAGATAGCACCGGTCCACGAAATCGGCACGGCGACCGATTCGGGGCGACTCGAACTCTCTGTCGGCGACACCGAGCTATCGTACTCGGCCGAAACCATTGCCGAACGCCGAGCCGTACTCGACCGCGCGATGGACTGACTCATTCGTTCGCTATCGCCCGCTCGATGGCCGTATCGAGCGGCGTGTGCTCGACGGTAGCGAACTCGTCGATACCCGTTTCCCGGACGACGACCGTGTTGTCGAGGCCCTCAACGAGCGGCGCGACGACGGTCTCGGGGACGTCGGTGAGCCGGGCGAGCCAGCGCGCAGACAGGTGTTCGCTCAGCCACGGCACGCCGACGACGACCAACAAGCGGCCGTGTACGCGCGCCACGCGCTGGAGGAAGTCGGCGTAGGTGAGCACCGCCGGGCCGCCGATGTCGAACGACCTTCCCCGCGTTTCGGGTGTATCGAGTACCGCGCCGAGATACCCCACCACGTCCTCGATGGCGATTGGCTGGCAGTTCGTTCGCACGCCGGTGGGAAGCGGCAGGACGAACACCCGCGGGAGATGGGTGACGAACTGTCGCACCATCTCGAAACTCGCCCCGCCTGCGCCGACGATGACCGCCGCCCGGAGGGTGGTCAAATCGTACTCGCCCGCACCGAGCAGCCGCTCGACCTCGTGGCGCGAGCGGAGATGTGGCGAGAGCGCGTCGGATTCACGGCCGAGACCGCCGAGATATATCACCCGCGAGCACTCGGCAGCGCTCGCCGCACGCGTGAAGTTCCGGGCCGCACGCCGGTCGCGGGCGACGAAATCGGCCGCATCCATCGAGTGTACGAGATAGTAGGCCGCCTCGCAGCCGTCGAAGGCGTCCTCGAACGTGCCCGCTTCGAGCAGGTCGCCCTCGACGACGCGGGCTGGCGGACCGTCGTAGCGTTCGGCGTTCCGTGTGAGGACGGTGAGGTCGTGACCGGCCGCGGCGAGGGTCGGAAGGAGGTGTCCGCCGACGAACCCCGTCGCGCCGGTCACCAGAACGCGCATGTCTCTTCGAGCGTTCGTGTCCGCATAACACCTCTCACTCGTGGCGGCCGCATCGCTTCGAGCGAAGGAAAGCGGGGACGAGGATGGGGAGGGGGTGTGATGATGCCAGGCAACGGAATCGCCCCCGCCGGCGCGGAGCCTCGCCGGCTCCGATTCGAGGTGACTGCGGTGTTGTAATAAGCTTTGTGTGGGTCGTAGCGGTTGCGTCCTTCACTTCTCGTGGAGGATGAACTCGATGCGCTCGGTGTCGGCACCCTTGGATGTGCGCTCGACGATTTCGAGGTCGCCGAGCTCGCCGAGACTGTCGACGTGCGTGCCGCCGCAGGGACAGACGTCGATGTCGCCGATGGCGACCGCGCGCAGCGGGTCGACGTCCGCGGGAATCAAATCGAGGTTCGTCCGCCCGTCGGGCGTTTCGGCTTCGAGCGCCGCCCGCGAGCGGTTTTCCTTTGCCACGGGAATATCGCGGTCGATGAGGGCGTTCGAACGCTCCTCGATGTCCCGGAGGTCGCTTTCGTCGAAATCGGCCGGCGCGAAGTCGATGCGCGCGTGGTCGTCGTATATCTGGTTGCCGGCGGTGCTCGCGCCGTACTCGTCGAGGACGACCTTCGAGACCACGTGTTGGGCGGTGTGATAGCGCATGTGGGCGTGGCGGCGTTCCCAGTCGAGTTCGCCGTGAACGGTCATGTCCTCCGCGGGAAGGTCGCCCTCGACTGTGTGTCGAATCTCGCCGTGGTCCTTCCTGACGTCGACGACACGCGCTTCGCCGGTGTCCCACGAGAGGCCGCCGTGGTCCGGCGGCTGTCCGCCGCCTTCCTTGTAGAAGAGCGTCCGGTCGAGCACCACGGTCATGGCCGATTCGTCGACCTCGACGACGCGGGCGTCGAACTCGCGGCGGTACTCCTCGTCGGGGAGGTAGAGCTGTTCGGTCACAGGTCGGGTTTCGGTGTGGATGGATATGGCTGTTCCTCCATCGCGACATCGCCACGCTCGGGGCTGACGCGCGTCTGACGGGGTATTATGATGGTGGGTTCGAATCGAAGCAGTATGTCACGTCGCCACCGCCGGCCCGGCTCGTCGGAGGGCTTTGCCGGTGTGAATCGTGTGGGCGAGACGGAAGCGGTCGACCGCGCCAGCGTCGTCGGCAGCGCGCCGATCATCGCCGGCACGGGGTTCGTGTTGAGCCGCGCGGTCGCCATCGTCCTCGCCGGCGCGTCCGGTCTCACCTTCCTGTGGGGGCTGGTCATCGGTCTCGCCTTCGCCACCGCCGGCGTCGTCGTGCTCGCCTCGACCGAAACGGGATTCGAACAGGGTCGTCCCGCCCGCCGAATCGAGCGGATTCCACTCACCACGGCCGGGGGCGTCCTGTTGCTCTCGCTGCTCACCGGCGTCGTTCTCGGCACCGTCCTCTGACCCGTCCCACCTCCGAACCGATCTGGAACCGGCCGTCTTCCCGTTGATTTTTTCGTTTCGAGCACGGCGGAACTGAGTCAAACGCGTAGCTTTTTGTTTCATCGAGGAAGCAACACATACAGCGCTGTGAACGAACAAAATATACATGGTTGAACCACATCGGGTCGGCAGTTGATGGACGAGGCGTTCTTTGAACGGGAAGGAGAGGGGTTGGCGGTGGTGGACCCGATAGAGCGCCATCGGTACGTGTTGTCGACGGGGGCGGTCGTGCCGGAGCCGGC